>QQVI01000312.1 GCA_003388545.1 Actinomycetota bacterium | reverse complement strand
CGCTCATCCAACCACCTCGATCTTGGCCCCGGAAGGAGGGAGCGGCCTGCCGGCGGGTAGCTCGAGCACGTAGTGAGCCCCGGCGAACCAGGCGACACGATTGCGCCCAAGACGCCGGGTATCCACCACAACGAGGTCCCGATCGAGAGCCACGAGATCGACCGCCTTCATGCCCAGCGTGTGCACGCTCCTGACCGGGAGAACGACTCCGTCCCGGGAAAGGGCGTGGGACAACCCGATGAATCTGTCCCAGAAGGTGTCAGCCCAGGCAACGGCACCGGCCGACCACGAGCCTGAACGCAGTTCGACTGTTCTCACTGTTCCCAACTTAAGCACCGGGCCACCCCGGTTATAGGGTCAGCTCTTCAATCCGTCTCTTATCGACTCGCCGACAGAAGGGACATCGCTGGCGATGAAGGTGAGCTGATCATTGATCACCTCTACCCAGACAAACGCAGGATCCGGCACCGAATTGCGGGCGAATTCGAGCATCGCCTCCTCTGCCTCGGCCTCGTCGGTAGCTGTGTCGCCTTCGTACACGAGAACAAAGACAACGTTTTCACCGTCGTACCACACGGTGTAGCTGTCACCCCCCCAGCCATCTGCCGCAGCCAGGGTCGCCTCCTCGCCGAGCACCTCGTCGAAGAGAATGCGCAGGCCAAGCTCCCCCCACACCGAGTTCTCTCGCACCTCATAGCCCGGGACATCGATCTCAGGCATGACGACTTCCTGGGGCAGGTCCCTCCCGTAGTCATCGGGTGTTATCACTTGCTCAGTCGAGGCCGGGAGCTCGACGAACGTCTCATAGGCGACGTTGACAGCTTCCCACCCATCGGTCGAGTGGAGTTCCTGGACGAATGTGAGGCCGGTGTCATAAGGGAAGATCAGGCTTTGCTGGATGAATTGGGGCGCCGCGTCGAGCTGGTCGGTACCCACCTGCAGAGCCTCTGCAAAGAACTCGCCAAGCTGTTCCTGGGAGAGGGTTCGCAGATACAACACCTCGGCGAGGCTTGCATCACCCTGGATGAGAGCCGGATATGCGGACGCGAGGTCGTAGCGCTGTTCGTCGAACATAGCCTCGAACTTCGTATGGAAATCGAAGTGCTGGTCGGTGAGAGCGTGCGTCAGCTCGTGAACCAGTGTGGCCCGCTGTACCTCACTGAATCCATCTGAGGTTATCGGTACGACCAGCTCGCCAGTCTCGCCGTCGTAGAAGCCCGCAACCTGTTCTCCATAGAGGTCGGTCAGCAGGGCAGCCAAGTCTGCGGATTCATCGAGCAGGCCGAGCAACTCGTACAGCGCCTCGTCTACCGGCAGATCGTCGACCTGCTCCTCGAATTGCTCTCGGACCCGCGCCTCGAGCTCCGCGTCGGACACCACGGAGATCATCGGCGCCTCGAGAAAATTGAGTTCACGAACCTGTTGTGTCAATTGCACCAATTCGATGAGTTCGTCTCTGACCTCTTGAGGGAGGGTTTCGGTACCGGGAAGCTCCGTGAGATCGAGAGGAGGAGCCGTCGTTGTGGTGGTCTCCCCGGGGAGCGTGCTCGAAGTCGTCGTTGCCCCACCAGCCGAAGTGGTAGTGGTTGTGCCTTCGTTTGTACAGGCCGCGACCGCCACGACGAGCGCGATCAAAAGGACTAGGGGACGGACTCTGACCATTGCCGGGTCAGGTTACCGGTGGGAGCCCGGTATTCGAGTCTCCTCCAGAGCGTCGAGACCTCTGGATGAAAGCGTCAAAGCCGGCTCAGGCAGGACGCTTGTCGGCAGGAACTCCCCGGACCCTTGGATATCGGGTCTTCTGATGCACCGAGCACTTGTCGAACCGGTTGTAGCGGCTGAGTTGTGTGGCGCAGTCGGCATCTGCACAGACGCGGCCAGCCTGAAAGGAAGCAGGCCTACGACCTGATCCTCGAGGGATGCTGCCCACCAAAGTCATCTGATTGTCGCTCATGTCGTTCTCCGAGATCCGTGTCTGGGGCGCTCATACCCATGGCCGCGCGTGGGCAAACCCTTACGCGACCATTAAGACTGCACAGAGGCCGTTTCTCACAGCCCTGTCCGGGTAAGGCCACGAAAGGCCCGGCCTGAGCGGCTTACCACGATCGGTGAACGACCTTTCCTACCGGCCGGGATCAAGCCGCTCGCCGGGTTCCCCTCGTTTGATGACACCGCAAAAGGGGTAACGAAAGTCCGTGAGAAACGAGCTGGGCGTGATCTTTCGGTTGCCGAGAATGAAACTGCTTTCTTCGATCCTGATCGGGATACTCATTGTCGGCTGTGCCGGGTTCGACACAACGAGTTCGACCGTAGAGTCTCCAACGAGTCGTGCGGCAGCACTCTCAGAACCTGCCGAGTCCGTGCGCAATACCTTGGCCTTGTTGAGCAAGAAGATCTCGGCGCAATCGATCGATGGCGATGTGGGGCTGGCCTGGAGTGACTTGGAGAGCGATGTCAGATCGGTCGTCGATGATTTGATGCGAGACCCCGACAGCGTCGACGCCGAGGGGATGAAGGATCGTGTGGCCTCATTCGCAAAGATGGTTGCCGAATCTAAGGATGCCACGCTGCCCACCGACGTTTGGGATGAGTTCGTTGCGGCTTTCTCCCACTTCATCGACGAGGCTTCGGGCTCAGCATGAACCGTCCTACGTGCTGATCACGTTGCCGTGGCAGGCGCGACTCCAGGCGCTTGACTGTTGATGCCTTCCGCTGCTCAGTCGACCGTGAACTCCCACGTCCATGAGTCCACCACTGCGTAGTCGACACCATCCACCGGTAGGGAGGTGAGTTGGACCGTGGCTGTATGCACCCCGGGCGTCAGCTCGATGGGACCAAATTCCGGCTCGTACGAGAGCTTGGCGGCGTCAAACGTCGCATAGGTGGTGACATCCACACCATCGATCAGAAGGCGAACCTCTTCGTCCGGACCGGTCACGTTGTGATGGACAATCACATGGTCGGGCACAAAGGACACCGAGCCAGGCGGCGGATCGACTTCTTCCACCCAGTCGGGCATTGGTTGGTCAGAGATGTCGGCCGAGTCGTTGCCACATCCAACAACAAGCAGCGAAAATATGATCAAGAACGCAAGGAGGAGAGTCCCTCTACTGGCGGCGAATGCTGATGTGCGGGGGCGCTGTGTGCGCAAGATGGGTAGCTCCTAGCCGACTCATCAAGGCCTTACCCACCGCGCCGTTTGGGAAACTCCGAGTCAGACACGAAGCCCCGCATCACTGATAATCGCTGACAGGTCCTCGTCATCGACGAGTCGAAACAAGCGAGCGACTGGCTCGGACAAGTCAGTGAGGGTGCAATCGGCCCCATTGAGCCTTACAGCCCTCACCGCAGCTCTGAGTGACGCATACCCTCTGGCATCCAAGAAGTCAACGCCCGCCAAGTCGAGTTGAACCGTGCATGCAGGCACCTGCCGTGAGAACATGGCGGATTCGATCCCTTCGACAACGTACGGCCCGGTGGCGAGATCCAAGTCACCTTTCACGTAGAAAGTGAGCGTGGTGCCAACCCAGCGGGCAGTGATGGCGAAACCGGGGCTTTCGCCGGCTTCGGAGACTTCTTGGCTGTCGATCATTTTCGGACCCCTGCTTGACGCGCCTAGCCAGGGTCCAGAGCCAAGTCGATGTGTTGGTTTCCACCATAGGCCGCCAGCGGGGGCATGGGATCGGTGCTCAGAGATCGAGAGGCGCCGAAACGCTGTATGGGCCCGTGTGACGTTCGAGCTCAGAGAGGAGCTGACGGGTCGCGTGACCACGATAGGCACGCAGCGACGCCGAACTCCGCTGGTTGGGAGCCATCGCGTCAGCCCGTGAATTGCGCTCTTCGGCGAGGGTCCTCCCCCAGAGGGCGTACGCAAGGAACGACAGGTCAGATGGATCGATTCCCAACCTCCTCGCGGCTCGGCGTACGGTCGCCGCCTTGGCTGCTTTCAGGACGCGGCGGCGAGTTTCGGGATTCAGGGATGGCGCGGCCGCCACAGATCTAGCGGAACTACTCTCGCCGGCCGGGCGGGTGTCGCTCTCACGCTTGGGCCGCCCAGATGGTCTAGCGAAACCGCGGTCAGGATGTGAATCCCAGGACCGGATCGTCTCGTCGAGCACGTCCCTGAGCAAGCGGCCCTCCAGCCCAAATCCACCCATTAGTTGACCCCGGGCTGATGTTCGATGCCGCTTCTGACTCTGCCGTCCATGTCCTTGCATGATCGGCAAACAAAGAGCGCACCTTGAAAGTTGCATGGCGGCCCGGTTCGGGTTTGGAGATTCACTCGCATAGGTACTCTGTGTCATGGCGGCCGGTCACAGAGAGACGACAATTCCTGTTCAGTCGGGAGCATTGCAGGCTCTCATCCGGGGCCCAACGGCCGACGGCGCCCCGACTGTGGTATTCGCTCACGGAAGTGGGAGCAGTCGTCACAGCCCGAGAAACCAGCATGTTGCGCAGGCTCTCAACGCGAAGGGCCTCCGGACCATCTTGCTCGATCTACTCACCCCCGAAGAGGAGCGCGTGGATCTCGAGACTCGCGAGCATCGGTTCGATATCCCGCTTCTTGGGGCACGGGTAGCCGAGGTGATCGATTGGGCTTTGCGGGAGATCGGCGAGGGAGCATCAATCGGCGTCTTCGGAGCTTCAACCGGGGCGGCCGCTGCCTTGGTGGCCGCGGCTAAGCGCCCCGATTCAGTCGGCGCAGTCGTCTCGCGGGGAGGGCGACCCGACCTTGCAGGACAGTCCTTGCGGCGCGTGCAGGCACCGACGCTCTTGATCGTCGGGGAGAGGGACCTCACCGTTCTCGACCTGAACCGGTCAGCACAAAGAGAACTCAGGCCGGTGCAGAGCGAGCTTGCGATCGTCGAAGGAGCGACACATCTCTTCGAGGAGCCAGGAGCCCTGGATCAGGTTTCCGAACTCGCCGCCGACTGGTTCACGACTCACCTGCTGGCTGATCAGAGGCCGCATGGCCCAGCCCGGAGCAATTGACAGCGGTGTAGGTGAGAAAGCTCCGACGATTGCATCAGACCGACCAACACCTCTGAAGAGAGCCGAGGTGTTGGTCAATTACCCAGTGGCCTCTCCCCCAAGGTGACCTCAACGCTTGTGGTTCCCTCGGGCCGCAATATCTCTACTGTGACGCTCTCGCCAGGACGGGATTCGAAGACAGCGTTGGTGAGCTGACGTGCCGTTTCAATCTGCTCCCCAGCGAAAGAGATGATCACATCGCCCTGAACCAGGCCCGCTCTCTCAGCAGGCGTGTCAGGTTCCACCTCGATGACGACAGCACCCTCGGTCGCCTCGAGACCCAACCTCTGCGCAACGAGGGCGGAGTTGTCGGCCACGACAACTCCCAGGAATGGCTCCCCTTCGCCGGCGTCGAACTGCGCGATGAAATTGGTTGCAGCGCTGATCGGAATTGCGAAGCCGACATTCTGGGCTATGCCTCCAGCAATGGCAGTGTTGATCCCGATCACCTCACCGTCACCGTTGAGAAGCGGTCCCCCGGAATTTCCGGGATTGATCGCCGCGTCTGTTTGGATCAGGTTCTCGATAGTCGCGGTCTGAGTCGTGATCGTTCGACCGAGGGCAGAGATGATTCCCGCCGAGACGGTGAGACGGGCGGCGTTGAGGCCGAGGGCATTACCCATTGCGATGGCTGGGTTCCCCACCTCGATCTCCTCATCGCTCAGAGCCAGCGGCTCCAGACCCTCGGTGTCTTCAACGGCAAGCAAGGCGAGATCGCGACGCACCGAGGTTGCGAGGACTTCCGCATCTCGCTGCCGCCCATCCTCAGACACCACGAACACCGAATCGGCCCCCGAGACGACATGAGCGTTGGTTATGACCCGGCCCTCATCGACCACAATGCCGGTACCCGAGCCAGCCGGAACTTCCTCTGGATTTCCCGAGAGGTCGAGCTGGACCTGCTCCTGTATGACGGACACCACCCCGGAGGAAACGCGTTCCACGATTCCGGAGACGTCATAGAGGTCGCCTCCGTCGACGGCCGTCGTGTCCGTCGTCTCCACCGAAGTGCAGGCTGAGAAGACGAGGAGGAAGGAGGAGAGAAGGGCGAGGGTCCGAAGCGAGAGGGGTCTCATGCATGGTCAATGCCCAGCAACCCAGGGTGTGAAACGTGCCGGGAAAAGGCGGCTTACCTTACGGGCGTTTCACCAGCACACGCGTCGGGTAGGTGATCTTCGATAGACAAGGATCAACGACTATGACGACCAGAACAACCACGCCGAGAGTCTTCGAGAACCGAATTGAGGCCGGTCGCGTGCTCGCCTCCCAGCTCCAACGGTTCGCTGGACGGGACGACGTGATAGTCCTCGGACTGCCTCGAGGTGGCGTCCCGGTGGCTGCCGAGGTGGCTTCCGCCCTGGACGCGCCGCTGGACGTCCTGCTTGTCCGTAAGGTCGGCACACCGGGCCATCCCGAGTTGGCCATGGGGGCCGTTGCCTCCGGGGGAATCTTCGTTCCCAATGATCGGATCTTGAGGCTGACCGACGTCTCCGAGAGCGAGCTGGATTCGACCGTAGAGACCAAGAAGAGGGAATTGCGCTATCGCGAGACCAAGTTTCGAGGCGACCGCGCGGCCCCTGAAGTCGAGAATCGTACCGTCATCGTGGTCGACGACGGCGTCGCTACCGGCTCGACGATGAAGGCCGCATTGAGGGCTTTGCGTCGGCGTGGCCCAAAGAAGATAATCGTCGCCGTGCCGGTGGCTCCAAAGGAGACGCTGGAACAGCTCGAGACCCTGGCAGACGACGTCATCTGTGTCCTGACGCCGCCGAATTTCGCCGCCGTCGGCCAATGGTTCGTCGACTTCGACCAGACTTCCGATCAGACCGTTCGCCAGCTGCTCGACCTGGCCGGCGGTCGATGACCGCCCTCCGGCGGGAAACGGCCTGAGTCGAGCTCGCCGAGATCAGCCGCCTCCCCCGACCCCTCTAGGAAGTGGAGCACTTCGACCCGTTGATCGATCGGATCCGTGACCGTTTGGTGTTGCTTGGCGAGGCCTCCCACGGAACTGCCGACGACTACATATGGGAGCACCCGACGCGTCGGCTGATCGAGGAGCGGGGCTTCTCCTTCGTGGCAGTAGAGGGCGACTGCTTTTTCGACGACTCCAGCGCTCTCAAGCCGTTGTCGGTGAAGCCCACCATGGAAGGTGAGATCCCGGCTACCTTCCCCTGGAGATGTGAGCTAAATCACCGATACGGATCAGACGCTTGGCTCGATGACTCCGTAGTGCCCGTCGTAGCGGCGGTACATCGCCGCCCCACGGCCGGTCGACGCGTCCCGAAAGAACAGGAATGTCTCATTCGAGGCGTCCAGATCTGCCCTTGCCTCCGACACCGTCCACTCCGGAGCAGGTGCGGTATTCATCTCTATGGGGAGTGACTCTGGAAGATCGGGGCGCTCGCCGCCCGAGAGACGACGCAGCATCACACCTTCATCCGATTCGTACACGACAGAGTCCTCTCCGTCGAGCTCATCCGTGAATAGGAGGAACCGGTAGTCGAGCACGTCGAGGTCGAAGAGTGCATCCTCCAGGGAGGCCTTCTCAGGTGCGTACGTCTTCTGTCGAATCACCTCTCGCTGATCACGGGGCAGCTCGATGTAGCCAGGGCGGGACGATGGAAGATCGCCCTTGCGCCACTCGCCCTCGGGCGTCCTGGGAGGGCGCTTCCGGGCGGTGCGCCTCTTCTCCGCCACTCTGCGCACCCGGCGCCCCATTCTCTCGCCGAGTGTGTTGAGTGCTTCCCCGGGGGTTGGTGCCGCCACCTGTGCTCTGATCAGCTCGCCACTGACGTCCACTGTCGCCTGGACGATGGTGTCCTCGTTGGGCGGGCGGTCTTCATCGATCTTTATCTTTACTCTGGCGAAGAGCAGCGGCCGGGGTGCCTTTCGGGCGAGACCCTGAATCATGTCCCGGGCGCGATCCCGTGCCGCGTCTGGCACAGGGCCGTCGATCACGAAGTTGATCTCGAGATCCTCGGGGTTCGTAGGAGCGGGCTCCTCGATTCGCTCGGTCATAACAGGGCCGGCGAGATTAGGTCGCGGACATCGCCAGACAATTGACCGAGAACGTCGTCCATCTCGCCTTCAGATAGCTGCTCGTGGAGAAGGTGGAAGACCGCGAGTACAGCCGCGGCCGGGTCGGGACTCTCGAAACCGAGGCCACCTCTGCGCCTGACCTCCTCCAGGAATTCTTCCTTGTCCAGGCGAATCGGGTCCTGGGCGGGTGTCCACCCGGTGAAATAGAGGCCTCGAATGAGCATCGGCAACTCGGCAGCGAGATGGGCAGCTTCGTCTCTGTGCAGGGAGTCGCGCACCGTGGAGATAGTCGCACGCAAAGCCTCGTAGGCGGTGCTCTCGTCCGACTCGAGAAGCTCGGCCAACGTGGAAAGCCATTCGTTCGTCTTCTGAATAGTGGTGTCGAGTGTCTCCACATTCGTCGATTGAGTCATTGTCACCCTTTGGATAGCGCATCAGGCCTATACCCCTGGTCCAAGGGCGCGAAACGAGACCGCCGTTTCCGCCCCCGGAGGCTCGGGTACGTGACCAACGTTCCACGGACAGTGGAGGCATCATGATTAATGCTGGAGGCATCAGTTACGAACTCTCGAGTAATGAGACACGACGGCGATGGTGACGAGGATCGGAGTCTCGGGCTGGGCCTATGACGGCTGGCGCGGGGACTTCTACCCCCGCGAACTCCCCAGGAAAGACGAATTGTCCTTCATCTCCAGCCATTTCGACACGGTGGAGGTCAACGGGACGTTTCACTCCCTGCTGCAGCCTCCGACTTTTCGAGAATGGGGCGAGAGGACACCAACCAGTTTCTTGTTCTCGATCAAGGGCAGTCGCTTCATCACACACAACAAGAAGCTGGCGAACCTGGGCAGCGCGCTCGCCAACTTCCTCGCCTCGGGTGTCCTGGACCTCGGCGAGCGGCTCGGACCGATTCTGTGGCAGGTGTCGGAGAACCTGCACTTCGACGAGGAGCGCATCGACCGGTTTCTGGGCGGTTTGCCTAAAGACACGACATCGGCTGCCGAGCTAGCTCGTCACCACGACGAACGGGTCGAGGAGGTCAGCTATGGCCCAGGCGAGAATCACCGGCTACGACACGTGCTCGAGCTACGCCACGAGAGTTGGCTCCGGGAAGAGACCGCTCTGATCGCAAAGAGACATGGCGTCACGCTGGCATTCTCCCATTCCTCGGAATGGCCTTACTTCGAGCAGATCACGGCGGGATTCGTCTACGTCAGACTGCACGGACCCGGCAGGCTTTACTCAAGCCCATACGGAAGAGACCAATTGAGGACGTGGGCCGAGCGTATTCAACTCTGGGGAGACGCCGACGAGCCTGCCGATGCGTCCAGGTTTGCGGACGTGGAGCCGCCCCAGCGCAAAGGTCGTGATGTCTATGTCTACTTCGACAACGACGAGGGAGGTCACGCTCCGAGAGACGCCAAAGTGCTGCATGAGATGGTGAGGGGCTGACCTCAGGTGTGACCCCGGTTCGGGTCGGGTAAGGGAGAAGGAAGCCCCAAACTCAGGAGCGAACATGTTCAAGTCCATCGGAAGAACCGCATCACGGATGGGGATCGGAATAGTCGCGGGTGCCGCCGGGACTGCGGCACTGACCCTCGTCCAAAAGATCGAGATGAAGATCACCGGAAGGGACTCGAGCACCACTCCGGCCGATACGGTCGACGAAGTGATGGGCATCGCACCCGACGACGACCAGAAGCGAGAGCGATTCTCCAACCTCGCCCACTGGGGCTACGGGACCGCACTCGGCGCCGTGCGAGGGCTGCTCGGGTCGACGCCGTTGAAGTCTCCCATCGCCGATGTCGCCTTTTTCGCCGGCGTTTGGGGTGCCCCGATGATCTACCTGCCGGCACTCGACATAACCTCACCTCCGACCGAATGGGGCCTGAAGCAGGTGGCGATCGACATGGGGCATCACCTGGTCTACGCAGGCACCGTTGCCGGAATTTGGTACCTCCTGACCAAAGAGTCTCCTGTGTCCGAGGACACCTGGCTCAGT
The DNA here is from genome assembly GCA_003388545.1 of Actinomycetota bacterium. GTDB lineage: Bacteria > Actinomycetota > Acidimicrobiia > Spongiisociales > ZC4RG35 > MA-ANB-1. Next base: position 21,021 of record QQVI01000312.1, on the reverse strand, counting down.
CGACTTCGATTCGCCGCCTGATGGCAGCTATCACCAAAGCGATCTGATCAAGGCCCAGACGACGAGGAGCGCTGCGGGAGCGAATGGGACCAGGTCGGCCATGGACCGACGTTCTGTGGTCTGGTCGCGAACGATCATGAAGTCACTCCGGTGAACCCGTCGCTCAAGCCGGTCCGGATGACAAGAGCCGTCAGAACGGCCAAGACGAGGCCACCGACCGCCATGAATCCAAAGTCGGCGTTCAAAGCCATGACGACTGTGACCAGCACGGCGCCCAAGACGAGGGCGGCGACCACAGCCGCAGCCTTGCGACCCTGCCGAACAGTGAGCGCGATGCCAAGCCCTGCCCCGAGGCTGGCCACGACGCCTCCGACAACCGGGAACCAGGACACGTCGAAGTCAAGTCCCCAGATGGAAAGCACCACGAAGAACGCGGCGTAGTACCCGACCCCAAAGCCGATAGCGCCGGCAAGTGCGGAGCCGAGAATCTTTGGTAGGTCAATCTGGTCCATGTTCTGGGCCTACCCCGGTGCCGCCGCGGCCAAACCTCTACAGTCGGCAGATACCGGACGCTCTGCGGGGGGTCGACCCTTCCAGAGCACTTCAGCAACAAGCGAGGCGATCTGGAGCGTTTAGCGACTCGAATCGAGGGGTATCGCCAATCGATGTCATTCGCGTCTGCAGGGAGCTTCGATCCTCGTGGCCCCGTCGCGTCGGAGATCGCCGATCTCTGGTGGTTGATGCTCGCGCTCGGCACGGCAGTCTTCGCTCTGTTCCTCTACCTCTTGATTCGCGGGCTGATGAGAAGCGACGACAAAGAGGCGGAGACGGGCTCCCGCTGGTTTCTCTTGGGAGGAGGCGTCGTGCTCCCCGCCGTAATCGTGACCGTGGTGTTCGCATTCACAATCGCTGCGATGCGAGCGATTCCCACCGAGGCATCCTCAGACCCAATCGTGATCGAGATCACCGGTCATCAGTGGTGGTGGGAGATCGAGTACCCGGACCTCGGGATACGCACAGCAAATGAGTTCCAGATCCCCCTCGGCAGAGAGGTCGAGCTCCGACTCACGTCGGCAGACGTGATCCACAGCTTCTGGCTCCCCTCGCTGGGAGGCAAGCTCGATCTCCTGCCTGACTACACCAACACGCTGATCCTCCAAGCCGATGAGCCCGGTGACTACGGCGGGATGTGTGCCGAGTTCTGTGGGCTGCAGCACGCCAACATGGCCATCTCGGCCCGAGCGACCACACCCGACTCGTTCAATCAATGGGTTTCGGGCCAGCAGGCACCAGCTGTTGCGCCCTCCGATGAGTTGACCGAACAGGGTCTCAAAGTGTTCCTCTCTCGGGAATGCGCCGACTGCCACTCCATCCGGGGCACCCCGGCATCGGGTGACGAAGGGCCCGACCTCACCCACCTTGCGTCCCGGTACACACTCGGAGCGGGAGTGCTCGACAACAACACCGAGAACCTCGCAGATTGGATCTCGAGTCCTCAGGACCACAAGCCCGGGATCGACATGGAAGATGTCGAGCTGACTGAGGCCGAGCTCGAAGCCCTGGTGGCCTACCTGGAGACGTTGGAGTGAGTGACGTCAGCCGGCCGAACCTGCCCCGCGTCAGGACCCCGCCCACAGATCCTGTGCTCGACGAGTTGTGGTCGGACCCACCCGGTCTGCTCGGCAAGCTCAAAGCGGTTCAGAACGACGCGATCGGGAAGCGACTGATCCTCACCGGGTTCTTCTTCCTGCTGCTTGGCGGCAGCGTCGACTCAGTCGTCATGAGACTGCAGCTCGCCGTCCCGAACAACGACCTGGTCAGCCCCCAGCTCTACAACGAGCTGTTCACCAATCACGGTTCGGTCACGATGTTCCTGGTGATCCTCCCGATCTTCGAAGGCTTCGCCATCCTGCTTCTGCCCCTCCTGCTCGGGACGCGAGAGATGCCGTTCCCCCGCCTGGGAGCTTTCGCCTACTTCACCTTCCTGATGGGTGGGCTTCTCTACTACTCGGCGACCCTGTTCAGCGCGGTCCCTGATGCGGGCTGGTTTGCCTACACGCCACTGAGCGGGCTCGAGTTCTCACCAGACCTTGCCATCGACTTCTGGGTGCTGGGCCTGGGCGTCGCCGAGGTGGGGGCGATTGCAGCCGCCGTCGAGATAATCATCAGCGTCCTCAAGATGAGGGCCCCGGGCATGACGCTGAGCCGGATGCCACTGTTCGCCTGGGCCTTCCTCGTGACTGCGTTCATGATCCTCTTCGCCTTCACCCCTCTCATAATCGGAAGCATGCTCCTTGAGCTCGATCGCGGCTTCGGGACCCAATTCTTCAATGTCGACGCGGGAGGGAGCTCGCTGCTCTGGCAGCATCTCTTCTGGATCTTCGGGCACCCCGAGGTCTACATCCAGTTCCTCCCCGCCACCGGGATCATCTCCATGGTCATACCTACGTTCATGCGAAAGAAGATGGTGGGCCATACATGGATTGTGGGCTCCATGGTGGCCATCGGGTTCTTGTCCTTCGGGCTGTGGGCTCACCACATGTTCACCGTCGGGCTGTCGCCGATCGTGGGCAGCTTCTTCGCTGGGGCCAGCATGGTGATTGCGATACCGGCGGGAGTCCAGATCTTTGCGTGGCTGGCCACGATCTGGGCGGGTCGGCCCAGGTGGGGCACTCCCCTGCTATTCACGGTGGGATTCCTAGCCCTCTTCGTCCTGGGTGGCATAACGGGGGTGATGGTCGCCTCGGTTCCTTTCGATCTCCAGGCGCACGACTCCTACTTCGTGGTCGCGCACCTCCACTATGTCCTGATTGGCGGGGTCGGCTTCCCGATGTTCGCGGGCGTCTACTACTGGCTGCCCAAGATGACTGGCTACAGCCTCGACGATCGGCTCGGGAAGTGGAACTTCTGGATCCTGTTCATCGGGGTCAACGTCGCCTTCTTCCCCATGCACATAGTCGGGCTCATGGGCATGCCGCGACGGGTGTACACCTACCCGGAGGGCCTTGGCTGGGAGACCTACAACCTCATCTCAACTGTCGGTGTCTTCATCATCGTCGCCGGCATCGGCGTGTTCGTCGTCAACCTGATTCTGAGCCATCGGCGAAAGGTCCCGGTGGCAAACAACCCCTGGGACGCCCCCACCCTCGAGTGGGCGACGCCGTCTCCACCGCTTCAGCATGCCTGGAGCATCCCACCCATCGTCACCAGCAGATACCCTCTCTGGGACCAGGACGACCTGTACAGCGGGAGCGAAGGTGACGAGGCACTGGTTGAAGCGCTCGGCCAGTGGCCGCTGAGATGGAGAGCCGTTCTGGCGACGTCGACTGCGGACGCCGAGCCCGAGGAAGTGTTCCGTGTGGGCGGGCCATCTATCTGGCCTCTGATCACCGCCTTTGGGACCGTGACTATTTTCGCCGCCGAACTCTTGAAGCTGAGGCTTGGGGCTCTCGCCGGCATGGCAGTGATCGTCATCGGGGCGATTGGCTGGAACTGGCCCGACTCACCTCCGATAACTGAGGAGGAGGAGCTCGAGTTCGAGATGGCTCACAAGATCCCCGTTCGAGTCGGGGGAAGCCTGACAGTCGCACGCTGGGGGATGGGGCTGATGAACCTCTTCGTCGGCATCGCTTTCATGAGCATCCTTCTCGCATATTTCTATCTGCGCCTCGACAACCCGGCCTGGCCACCGCCAGGTATCGAGAACCCATCGCCCTTAGCGATCATCTCGGCCACGGCACTGATCGGAGTTGCAGGTTGGGGCTTCCGCCGCGGACTACGCCGCATACGTGAGGGCGACGGCGACGGGTTGTTGCGTGGCACAGGCGTCGCTCTCCTCGCGGCCCTCGGGGGTGTCGTCATCGCAGGTTCCCACTTCATTGGGCTCGAGTTCTCGTCTCAGGATCATGCCTACGGTTCGGTGTTCCACACGCTCGGTTGGTTCATACTTGTCGTGACCACAGCCGCAATCGTGATGACGGCACTGATCGTCTACTGGACGGTTCGTGGCGAATACTCCGAGCGCCGTCACGTCCCGGTATCCAACGTCGGGTTCTTCTGGACGACCGCCATCATCGTTTGGGTCATCGGCTTCGGTGTCCTTTACCTGACGCCGGCATTGACATGAAGGGCGCGACCACGGACCAACCCCGCTGGCTGACCTGGCATGTGCTTGTACTGGCTGGACCGGTCATCTGGTACCTCTACTTCTGGGTGGTGTATCTCTTGGCCGAGGCCGGCTGCAGCCGGGCCTTCCCGGAGACGCAGTGGTTCGGGGTCTCGTGGGTCGCACTCGCGACACTCCTCCTGACAGTCATTGCATGCAGCCTGCTTGCTTACTTCACCTTCACCGCGTATTCCGCGGCGCGATCGAATCCCGACCTGATCGAACCGACACGGGAGGCTTCCCTCTATGCGCTTGGCGCACTACTCGGAGCCTTCTTCCTGGTGGCCACCCTCTTCGTTGGCGTCCCTGCAGCGGTGCTCGATGTCTGCTGAAGGGATCGTCGCGCATACCGGAAAGACACCGGAACCGCACGATGTATTTGGCGCCTGGGCGGTCGACGTGACCAGCCTGGTCATGCTGGGCGCGATCGGAGTGCTCTACTGGCTCGCCGTGCACAGATCCGGTTCGGGGCCCAAAGCCCGGAACAGCCTTCGATTCTGGCTAGGACTTGGCGTGACGGCATTGGCAGTGGCATCACCACTCGACCTCATGGCCGACGCTCTCGCCTCGGCACACATGGTGCAGCATGTGCTCCTCGTGATGATCGCCGGGCCGTTGTTCGCGACCGCTGAGCCAGTCGCCTCCATTCTCGAAAGCGTCCCTCGCTCAATCCGCAAGACAACCGGGCGGCTGCGACGCCAACTCGGCCTGACCCCGGCACGAGTCACCGGGCTGGCCCCGGCCATGGTGTGGCTTGTCCTGGCCGGGTCGATCTGGTTCTGGCACGCAGCGGGGCCATATGAGCTCGCTCTGGAGAACTCCCTAGCGCATCTGCTCGAGCACGCCATGTTCCTCGGCAGCTCCGTGTTGTTTTGGTCGGTTGTTCTCCGACCACACCCGAGGTTTGGTCCCGGGACCGGCTTCCGCGTCCTGATGGTGTTCACGATGGCCCTCCAAGGTGTGCTGCTGGCAGCCTTGATGACCTTTGCCCCTTCACCGTGGTACCCGACCTACATGATCAGCGCTCCCGCATGGGGGTTGGACGCTCTCACCGACCAACAGATCGCAGGTTTGGTGATGTGGATACCGGCCGGACTCATTTACACCGGAATCGGGATTTCCCTGGTCGTCGAGTGGGTTTCAGCCGACTCCGATCGCGAACAGCGGCGTCACCCATCTCGGACCCGACCTCGTAGGGCTGATTCTTGACATTGTTTGCGGGGCGGCGGCCGGGGTAAGAAGGGCCTGCTGAATCGAGAGAGGCAAATGACACCGAACGAACCGACAGTGTTGGTTGATTCCGAGCTCCTCGCGATCTATCTCAACGACCACTGGGCAGGGGCGGCAGCCGGCGGGGCCTTGGCTCGCCGCCTGTGGAGGCAGAATGCATCATCAGACTGGGGTGATCGCCTTCGCAGGCTCGCAGAAGAGATCAAAGAAGACGACCAGACACTGGCCCGGCTCAGATCACATTTCTCGGTCGACGGTGGACGAGCGAAACGGGTGTTCGCCCGGGCGAGCGAGATTGGATCCCGACTCAAACCGAATGGCCGGATGTTCGGGTACTCGCCTCTGTCGCGGCTCCTAGAAGCAGAGGCCATGCTTTCTGGCGTAGCCGGCAAGCAGAGGCTCTGGTCAGCCTGCCGACACGGGTTGCCCCCAGGATCGGCACCGGCATTCGACTTCGAGACACTCGAGAGACGGGCCGGGCAACAGCTCGAGTTGCTGCGTGAGTTCCATCACCACGCGGCCGGCCTTGCCTTCAACAACCGTGCAGGCGCGAGGGCCTAGGAGCTACACCAGCCATTCACTCCCCCTGAGTCTCCAGCGCCACTTCGACTTCGGCTTCGATCACCTTCAGCTCCTCGAAGACCGAGCCGAAACTGCCGCCTTCGCCTCCCGGGGGACAGTCGAAGAACGCACCCTTGGCCAGCTCGAACCAGGATTGAATCGTGTCATCCATCGATTCGGTGGGCGTCGGGAAGACTTCGCCTTCGGATGCCCGCAGAGACACCAATATCGCTTCGCAAGCTGTTTTCGAGGGAGGATCCCCGAGTGAGGCCTCCTCGGGGATCAGGACAACGGCGTTGTTCCAATCGCGCTCCCACTCATCCGCCGATGGTCGGGTTTCTGCACATGAGACCAGTGCCAAGGTGAGCGCCAGAAGTGAAATCACGAACAGCACTCCAGGCTTCTCAATCATCGGCGCCAATGTAGGTCGCTCCGGGTGCAATCAGGCTCGTTCTCAGGAGTCGCCGAGTATTTCGCACATTGTCGTGATGTGGACAGTTCAGAAATAGGCCGGCCCTCCGACCTTGTTTCACAGGCCATGCGAACCAGAACGGTCGTTGGGTTGAGCACTCTCGCGATGCTGATTGCAGCGTGCGGGGCAGGAGCCGCCGACAGCGACGACACGACAACCTCTCCTCCTGACGAGACCACGACCACCAGTCCCGAGCCTTCGCAACCGGACGACTCGGCCGATGGGCTATCGGCACTCGACGACATGCGCAATCCCGCATTCCCTGAGCCTCTGGTAGACCCGGACGAAATCATCTCCGGTGGGCCGCCGCCTGACGGAATACCCCCAATCGAAGCGCCGCAATTCATCAGTGTCGAAGAGGCCGATGAGTGGCTCGGGACCGAAGAGCCAGTCGTTTACGTAGAGGTCAACGACGAGGTGAAGGCATACCCGGTGCAGATCCTCATCTGGCACGAGATCGTCAACGACACTGTTGGAGATGTCCCGGTGGCAGTCACGTACTGCCCACTGTGCAACAGCGCGGTGACCTATGTGCGCGAGGTCGACGGTGAAGTGACCTCCTTCGGCACATCAGGTCGCCTGTTCGCTTCAGCCCTTGTGATGTACGACCGGGCCACCGAATCTCTCTGGACTCACTTCGACGGCCGCGCCGTCGTCGGCGTCAGGACGGGAGAGCAATTGGAGTTCATCCCTTCACCACTGATCGGATGGGCGGACTTCAAGGAGGCCTTCCCAGATGCCCTGGTCCTCGACCGAGACCAGACAGGCCATAGCCGTCCCTACGGGGAAAACCCTTACGTCGGCTACGACAACCCGGATACGAACCCATTCCTCTTTCGCGGCACCGTCGACGATCGGGCTGCAGCGAAGCAACGGGTGGTCGGTGTCAATCTCGACGGAACTGCCAGAGCATGGACACTCGAGGCGATCTCTGACGGTGATGCTTCTGCAACCAACACCGATGTCGCAGGAGCGCCGATCGTGATCTTCTGGCGAGCGGGCCAGGCAACAGCACTCGAGTCTGAACTCGTAGTCAGCGGCAGAGACGTCGGCTCGGTCGCGGTCTTCTTGCCCACCGTCGATGGCCAAGACCTGACTTTCGAGGCTCGCGAGGGTGTGTTCGTCGACGATCAGACCCAGAGTGAGTGGGACATCACCGGAAAGGCCGTGTCCGGCGAATTGGCGGGTACGACTCTCGAGCAAATCCATCACCTCGACACGTTCTGGTTCGCCTGGTCGACCTATCAACCTGAGACAGACCTCATCGAAGGTTGAGCGCGAGAAGGCCGGAACCCGAACGGATCCCGGCCCTCTCGATTCTCGACGTCAAATGATCAGGATCACCGCGAACGTGATCGCGCCGCCCAATGCGGCAAGCGCCAGGACAGTCGCGGTTATCACAGCAGCTGTCCACCGCGGCTCATCGACGTAAGTCATCCGAGCGAAGAGCCCGAATGCAGCCGTGAGCAGGAGGCCGGCAGCGATGAACATGCCGAAGGGCCAGCCTTCGACCAATCCACCGAGGAACCAGTCGGTCGGGACGTAGTTCATCCACGCACCGACCCCAGCCACCAACACACCGACGATCCCAAAAGCCCACTCTGTGAGGTAGGAGCGCCGTGTCGGCATCCGGGTGACCTCCGCCGTTACGACTCTCTCGCGAAGAGTTGTCACGAAGATCACCTCCTTTCAGGACAGCCCGAGGCCGTCCACCCTCCATAGTGCTGCTTGGCCAGAGCTGCTGATAGAGGAGAAAGTCCCGACTCGACCGGATCGGCTCAGGCGGTAGAAACAGCCGCCTCGGCATCGAGAAGATCTTGGCGACTCGGCCGCCTTCTTCTCGCATAAGATGCCGAGATCCAGCTGCATCAAGCCAACGTCGGGAGGGTGTGATGGCCGAGTCCACCGATGTGATTGTCCTCGGAGTCGGAACCTGCGGTGAAGACGCCGCCTTGCGACTGCTTGCCGCAGGGCTCGAAGTCACTGGAATCGAAGCGCGACTGGTCGGTGGCGAGTGCGCTTATTGGGCCTGCCTACCCACGAAGTCGATGATTCGCTCGGCCAATCTCCTCCAGGAAGCCCGGCGCGCCGACGGGCTCATCGGAAGGGTGGACGTCTCACCCGACTGGTCACTCGTGGCCGGACGCGTTCGATCCGAGATCACCGGTAGCTGGGACGACGCACCCGCCGTTGCTCGGTTCGAGGGCAGAGGTGGGACCCTCGTTCGAGGTCGTGGAAGGCTCACCGGCTACAAGACGGTAGCTGTGAACGACAGGGAGTTCGAGGCACGGCGCGGGATAGTGATAGCTACTGGCTCGGTCCCGGCAATACCTCCAATTCCGGGCCTGGCTCAGCTCGAATATTGGACGACGCGGGATGCGATTGGCGCAGAGTCACTCCCCTCCTCGCTGCTCGTCCTCGGTGGTGGGCCGGTTGGGTGTGAGCTCGGGCAGGTCTTTTCTCGGTTCGGGGTGGATGTGACCATCGTGGAGGGACAGAACCGATTGTTGGGCGGGGAAGAGCCCGAGGCTTCGGCCGCGGTGATGGCTGCGTTCGAGGCCGAAGGCATAGGGATTCGAACCGGTGTTCACGTGATCTCGGTTGATAGCGACACCGGTGGCGTAGTGGCCACTCTGGACGACAACTCCACCCTGTCAGCCGAGCGGCTTCTGATCGCCACGGGACGCCACGTTGAACTCGGCGGGTTGGGGTTGGACGCCGCGGGGATCGACGACTCGGGACGATTCATCGAGGTCGACGCTCACCTGCGAGCAGGAGCGGGCGTCTGGGCCATCGGCGACGTGACCGGCAAAGGGATGCTCACCCACGTGGCCCTCTATCAGGGAACGATTGCGGTCGCCGATATTCTTGGCAACGGCCCGCCGGCGGCCAGCTATGACGCCCTCCCACGCGGCACGTTCACAGATCCTGAAGTCGGCTCGGTGGGACTCACCGAGGAGCAGGCAAGGAACGCTGGCCTCGATGTGCAGGTGGTCACCAAGGACTTGAAGGCGACGTTCCGCGGATGGTTGCACCGCAGCGGGAACGACGGACTCATCAAGCTGGTCGCGGATCGGCAAAAGGGCATCCTCGTCGGGGCCACGGCGGTAGGGCCCCATGGGGCCGAGGTACTCGGCATGCTCAGCGTTGCTGTGCGTACCCGGGCACCGCTCCATCAGCTAGTCGACATGATCTACGCTTTTCCAACCTTCCACGGTGGAGTCGGCGAGGCCTTAGGCGCGTATGGCCGAGGCCTGACGCGAGTCCTCGACCCTGGATCGCAACCTATGTTCGATGACTGACTGGTCGTTCAGTTATTAACCGACTCCAGCGCGGAGAGAGCCGTCTCGAGTACTTCCTTGGCGCGTGCCGCCGACTCTCGATCCAACGCCTTTGGGTCAAGAGTCAAACGGAAGTCTCCGATCTCGGCCTGGATGCGCGTATCCGGGCCAATATCTTCGTAGCGGTCGACGACCTCATACGTCCGTAGAGCGTATCCGATCCCCCGGACCTTCAGGTCGCCCACCGGCCGGCAGTAGAACTCCTCTCGCACCAGCGAATAGGTAGCGTGGGAAATAAGGATCTGATCGGCCTCGGCGGCCTCCTCCAGCCTCGAAGCAGCATTGACTGCGCCACCAACGATCGTGTAGTCCAGCCGATCCTCCGATCCGAAGTTGCCCACAGTGCAGAATCCGGTGTTGATGCCAATCCGGACATTGAGCGGATCCGGTCCGGTGAGGGTCTCCCACTCACGCCTCAACTCGGTGATCCGTTTGCGCATTCGAATGGCCATGTCTACGCAAGAAATGGCGTCTTGCTCACGACCCCGCGTCTCGGGATCGCCAAAGAAGATCATTATCCCGTCGCCGATGAATTTATCGATCGTCCCGCCGCAGCCGTCGGCGATGTTGGCCATCTCGCTGAGGTACCTGTTGAGAATCCCGCTGACAATCTCGGCTTCAGCTCGATCGGTCAACTCGGTGAAGCCTTCGATGTCCGAGAAGAAGACGGTCAACTCTTTGCGATATGAGCGCACTTCGACGTCGGTCCGGCCTTCGAATATCGAGTCGTAGACCTGGCGGGAGAGATACTTGGCCAACTTGGACGACAAGGCCTGCAGCTGCTCGTTCTTTTCGGCCAGGGCTCGATTGGCTATCTGGATGGCGTCTTCGGCCTGCTTTCTCGATGTGATATCCCTGATGATGCCGCTGAAAGCCATCTCTCCGTTGTTGTTCCAAGCGGCCAGGGAAAGCTCGATGGGAAACTCACGACCGTCGCGATGAAGGCCCGCAAGCTCGACCGTTCGACCGATCACATGTCGCTCACCACCCGCAACGACCCTGCTGATGCCTTCGACGTGACCTCCACGGAAGCGCTCCGGGATGATCACCGTGAGGTGCTCGCCCACCATTTCATCAGCTGAGTATCCGAACATCGAAGCGGCCATTGCATTCCACATGGTCACAATGCCATGCGAGTCGACCGAGACGATTGCGTCATTAGCCGACTCCAGAACGGCCTGCATGCGAAGTTCCGACGCAGCCAGGGCCGAGGTCATCTCGTGACGCTCTGTCACGTCGCGAATGATCCCGCTGAAGAACCGACGGCTGCCCTCGAACCATGTGCCGAGTGAGAGCTCGATCGGGAACTCGTGGCCGTCGCGATGGAGGCCGAACACTTCGACGGTCTTGCCGATGATCTTTGTCTCGCCGGTCTCGACCACACGCCTCATCCCATCGGCGTGCGCAGCCCGGAACCGCTCGGGGACAAGATCCTGCAGGGGCCTTCCGACTATCTGTTCCTCCTGGTAACCGAAGATCGCCGAGGCTGCGGCATTCCACGTGAGGATCACTCCCGAGTCGTCCGCTGTCACGATGGCATCGGCCGCAGAGCCCACGATGGCTTCGAGGTTCCCGGACCCTTTCAATCGTGTGATCACGAGGATTGACTCTATCCATTCGGGGGCCACCGAATCGCCCGGGTTGAGGCCTTGAAGCGAGCTCGACGTCGGAGGGGGTCGTCTCTTCCTGGTCGACGGTGATGCCCCGGGTTATCGGCCATCTCCCGACGCCGAAGCCGGGCCGACAGCCGAGCCAGGAGTTCCAGCAATCGATGACTCGGATGTGTTCATAAAAGGCGAGTACCTCGCGGATCAATGAGAGACAGGCCCGTCGTCGACGAGGTAGAAGCGTCAAGGGTCTAGGGCAGCCAGTCTGCGCCTGAACTCGAACGGATACCGCCCGTGGCCGAAGCAGCCCACTCATATCGGGACCCGTGCCCGGCGCCACGAGAGCTACGGTCGAGCGGGATGGACCGCTGCACTGCTCTCGTCGGACACGAAACCCCCGAGTATCACCCCATTCAGCTTGCCGTAGGTGAGGTGGTCGAGGTCGGCGAGCGTGACACCGAGTGGCCCGAATTCGTGAAGGTCAACACCAAGTCGGGGTCCGGTTGGGTGCCGGCCCGGCATCTGTCAGCTGAGAAGGGACAGGCGCGAGTCATTATCCCCTACGACACGACTGAGCTCGCCACGGTCCAGGGCGAAGAGCTCGTCGTCCTGAAACGAGATCGCATCAGTGGATGGACATGGTGCCAAAACTCAGAGGGACGCGAGGGATGGGTTCCCGACCGCACCCTCGACCTGCCCTGAGTGGTCCCGGGGCGCGCCATGAGCGCGAAAGACGTTCCGTCCCACGGCGAACGGATCGACCATTGGCAAGGATCCGCCCGCGGCCCACATGTCCCTATCACCCTTAACATGGCGGCCTCACCGTGAAAGATCCCACCGAGAACGGGTCAGGCAGCGCTGACGTCCGCCTGTACTCAGCTGCATCGACCAGCCTGAGATCCTCCATCGCGGTCGGATGGGCACGCGCCCTCCTCGGAGCGATAGCAGTCCTCGTGATCGGGTCGATTCTCGACCGGCTCGTCGCTGGGCAGCCTGTGACGCCGCACTTGGCATGGCTCATCGCCATCCTTGTTGCCCGCGCACTCCTCGCCGCCTCAGCTCCAATCTTCTCGACACAAACGTCGACCCGAGTCGAGAGCGATCTGAGAAGGCGAATCATCGATGCCGCTCTGCGACTCGGCCCGCAATCGGGACTGCGGACCGGAGAAACGGTCGGCAAGGCCACCGAAGGTGTCGAAGCGGTCGGTGCGTTGGCTGGAACCTTTCTGCCCCAGCTCATCGCGGGGATTTCCATCCCCCTTTTACTCGGGATCGTCGTCGCCACAGTGGATTGGCCGACTGCGGTCGTGCTCGTATTGGTGCTACCGATCGTGCCCCTCTTGTTGCGACTGCTGGAGAAGCGGTTCGCCTCGGTGAGCGCACGCTACCGGGCCACGGCCGACCAACTGGCCGCCCGATTCCTCGACGGTATCCAGGGTCTCAGGACCTTGAAGACGCTCGACCGTGCCGATAGCTACGGAGACGAGATCGCAACTGAGGCCGAAACGCTTCGATCCGAGACGATGGGCCTGCTCAGGGTCAACCAGCTGGCGCTGCTCGCAGTGGACACCCTCTTCACTCTGGGCACGGTCGTCGCCGCCGCAGTCATGGCCGCAATCCGCCTGTCGGCCGGCGCAATCACCGTCGGGGAGGCCGTGGCTGTCGTCCTACTCGGGGTGATGCTCATCGAGCCGCTCAGCCAGATCGGCCGTTTCTTCTACGTAGGCGCCATCGGTCGGGCGGCTGCGGCGCAAGTCAAGGAGCTACTCACCTCCGTGCCTCCACCCGCCGACCAGGCCCTGGAAGTCGAGGTTCCCGCGGGCTCGATTTGCTTCGAACAGGTGGGGTTCGAATACCCGGATGGCACCCGGGCCCTCACCTCGATCGATTTCGAGATCAGACCCGGAGAAACGGTGGCCCTCGTGGGGCCATCCGGGTCCGGCAAGACGACGATCGCCCATCTCGTGCTTGGCTTGCTTGAACCCACACATGGCTCGATCTCGGTGGGAGGCCAGGCCGTCATGGTGCCACAGCGCCCATTCCTCTTCCACGGGTCGGTGGCAGACAATCTGCTTATCGCCAGGCCCGACGCAGGCGAGGATGAGCTCTGGTCCGCTCTAGAGGCGGCCGAACTCTCGAAACTGTTCTCTGAACGTGGCAATGGGCTTCAGACGGAGGTCGGAGAACGAGGCCTCCAGCTCAGCGCCGGAGAGGTGCAGCGTCTCGCTATTGCCCGGGCACTCCTGGTGGATGCACCGATCGTGGTGCTCGACGAGCCGACATCCAATGTCGACCTGGAGAGCGAGGCGCGGCTTCGTGTTGCCATCGAACACCTCACTCGGGACCGCACGTTGCTGCTCATCGCTCATCGTCGCTCGACTGTCTCCGGGGTAGGGCGCGCTTTGGTGATCGATTCCGGGACCCTCATCAACGATGTCCCCGGCCGGGAGGTCGGGGACATCTTCAACGTGACGCAAGCAGGAGGGCCCTCTTGACTCGCAGTCAGATCGCCCGTCGCCTCTTAGCGCTTCTCAAACCGCTGATCCCACTCATGACGGTCTCGGCTTCATCTCGTGTGGTCAACCAGGGGCTAGGTGTGTTGATACCGGCTCTCGCCGCCGCTCTGGTGGTCGGATCCACTGATAGCTCGGACGTGTGGGCACTCGTGGCAGTGCTCGCCGCGCTTTCCGTGGTCAAGGGCACGTTTCGCTATGTCGAGCAGTTCACCGGTCATGCCGTTGCCTTCCGACTGCTCTCCGAACTGAGGATCGACGCTTATCGCAACATCGTCCCACTGGCCCCGGCCGGACTGGAGGACGAGCGGACCGGCGACCTCGTCGCTCGCGTCATCGGTGACATCGACCGGGTCGAACCGTTCTACGCCCACACCATTGCGCTAATGGCCAGTGCCCTCCTGGTCCCGGTTCTCACAGCTACGGGCCTAGCCATCTGGGTCGACCCGGTGACGGCAGCCGTCTTTCTCCCCTTTCCAATCGTGATGGTGCTGGTCATCCCTTGGATCAAGGCCCGCCAGATCGCAAAGACCTCGTCGCGAGCTCGTGAGCTAGCTGGAGAGACCGCCGCCATCTTCACCGATTCGGTGCAGGGTGCCAGGGAAGTCGCAATCTTCAAGGCACGCGAAGTCGTTGCAGGTCGCATCGAAGCGCAGTCTCGGCTGGCGGCCACGACCAAGAGAGCCCTGGCTCGGGTAGCGGCTAGTCGGACCGGTCTGGCTGATCTCCTGGCGGGTCTCGCCGTAGTGGCGGTGGCAGCGGTTGCCGCCGGTCGGTACCAAACGGGGTTGCTCGAATTGGGGGGTCTGGCCGCGGCCGTCGTCGTTGCCTGGGTCGGGACAGCACCGGCACGCGCTCTGGAGGGCATAGTTCCCGACCTCGAACAGGCGCTCGCCGCTGCCGGAAGACTGTTCGATCTGGCCGATCGTCCGCCCCCAGTGATTGAGCGGGGCGCTGATGCGGATTCGCCAGAGAACGGGGGCGTCGAGTTCGAAGACGTCACGGTGCGCTTCTCGAATGCGAGTCGACCAGCCCTCGACGATGTGAGCTTGGTGGTTCCGGACGGGTCGTTCGTTGCCGTCGTCGGGCCTTCCGGATCCGGCAAGTCGACCCTGGTGGAGCTGCTTGCCCGTTTCCGCGATCCCGATGATGGCCGGGTGCTCCTCGGTGGATCCGACCTGCGACAGCTGAGTCCCTCGACCCGACGGGGCCGGGTGGCCTTCGTCCCCCAACGGCCGGAGATCTTCTTCGGAACCATCGAAGACAACCTCCGTCTGGCCCGCAGCAACGCGACCGACGACGAGCTCTGGGGTGCATTGGGCAGGGCTGCCCTCGCCGACTGGGTTCGATCGTTGCAACGCGGCCTGGGAACCACCACAGGTGAGCTCGGAGAAACAATGAGCGGAGGCCAAAGGCAGCGCCTCGCCATAGCCCGTGCTTTCCTGCGCGAGTCGGACGTCCTCGTGCTCGACGAGGCGACTTCGGAGCTCGATGTGGCCACCGAGCGCCTTGTCCTCGACGAGCTGAGGCAGGAGCGTGGTGAGAAGACCATGCTGGTAGTGGCACACCGACTCGAATCGGTGATGGACGCCGACGAGATTCTGGTCCTCCAGGGCGGGCGTCTCGTGGAAAGAGGCACCCACACACAGTTGGCCGCAGGCGGCGGCGTCTACTCGGGCCTATGGCGACGGCACAACGACATGCTGATTGAATCGACGTGACGCGGCGACGCTGGTTCAACTCATCGTTGGATTACCGGTATCGTCGATGCTGATGGACCGAGCTGCCACCGCCGACACCGAGATCGCTCCGCAATCGAGCAACACCAGCTCGGCCGGCGCCGCCCAACGCATGTTCAGCGTCTCCATGCTCGTGTCTGGTATCCGCTGTGTGCTCGCCTACATCGTGCTCCCGTTCGTGACACCGTTCCTCGGGCTCGCCCCCGGCGTGGGGCCGATGCTCGGCATCACAATCGGGACGGTGGCCATAGGTGCGAACGTGTGGAGCATGCGACGTTTCTGGGTGCTCGATCATCGTTGGCGAAAGCCAGTGACAGCGATCCACATCGCGGTGATCGCTTTCCTGTTGGTTCTGATCGGTCTCGATCTAGTCGAGCTGGTCGGCTGATTTGGCAGCGATCTTTGCCGCTGTTCGCACCGCATCGGACGCTTGCTGTGCCAACCCAACGCCCCGATAGCCCCAGCCCGTCAAATAGAGCCCGGGCCGGCCGGTGAGGAGGCCATCGAGCTCTGCGAGCCAGCCTTCATGCCCTGTCACATACTGAGGTATGCCCGGCCGGTGACGGACCACCTCGGTGAACTCGGGAGTCAGCTGCGAGCCGAGGACACGCACGGCCTCTGCCGTGATCTCCGCCACCACCCGATTGTCATCCCAAGTCGCCACCTCGGGGAGCAGCGCCCCTCCGGCGATCACCTTTAGCAGCCACGATCCTGTGGGGGCCCGGCCCGGTGCATACGACGATTCGAAGAGGAGGCCACGGCTGGCCATCGAGTTGTCCGGACCGACCAGAGCACCGAAGCCGGAAGGCAGTGGCGATTCGCCGCTCCCTCCAAGCCCCACAGTGACCACGGGAGCAGACACGGCCCGGCCCAGGTGCGTAGCGAGCTCGGAATCGACCAGACCCGCCGCACTCTCGGGGTGGGTCGCCAACACCACCGCATCGGCGAAGAGTTCGCCGACCCCTTCCACCACCCAGCCCGACGGGTGAGGCCGTACCACCGAGGCGGTGAATGCCGGCCGATAGCGATCCTCCAGCGAAGTGACGATGGCATCGGCCATGGCGACCATCCCTCCAACAGGGGTGTGAACCCGCGACCCGGGCACGCCATCGGGTCGTCGGCGCCGTGCTCTCAGCCCGCCCCGGACGACTGAGCCAGCTTCTTGCTCCAGAAGGGTGAGGCTGGGAAAGGCCGCAGAAGCAGAGAGCTTGTCAGGGTCGCCGGCATAGACGCCTGAGGCCATGAGCCAGGCGAGCAGGTGGCCAGCGTCCGCACCGAATCGACGACGGCAGAAAGATGCGAGGGTCTCGTCGCTCGCGCCCCCTTGTCGGACGAACGGCTCGGCCAGCGCCCGCAGCTTCGCGGGAGTCG
The DNA here is from genome assembly GCA_003388545.1 of Actinomycetota bacterium. GTDB lineage: Bacteria > Actinomycetota > Acidimicrobiia > Spongiisociales > ZC4RG35 > MA-ANB-1. Next base: position 4,022 of record QQVI01000312.1, on the reverse strand, counting down.
ACACCAGCGGAGCCAGGATCGCCTTCGGCGAGCCGGGTATCTCGACCAGACGACCCGAGCGGTACACATAGCGTTTCGAGGCGGCGGGAGCAGTGTCCACTGCGACGCCGGCCCGGTCGAGGATCTGGCTGAGGTGGGGGTGGGGAAGGTTGAAGGAGCCGACCGCGGGCTCGAGCGAGAAGCCGTCACGCTGGACAGTCTGTGCCACCCCGCCGGGCACCGGATTCTGGTCGAGGACGAGTACGTCCTCGATGCCAGCGGCAATCAGCTCTGACGCCGTGAAAAGGCCGGCGAACCCCCCGCCCACCACGACCACCCTCAAGAGCGCACAGCCTCCACGAGCGCGGCTACGTTCTCAGGTCGCGTGCGACGGTCGATACCGTGGCCCAGGTTGACGATATGCCCCGGCCGGCCACCGAGCTCGCGCAGCATCCTCTTCACCTGACCTCGAATGGCTTCATGATCGGTTTGCAGCACCGCCGGGTCGAGGTTCCCCTGAATGGCCCTATCCGGAAAGAGGGCGAAAGCCTCCTGGAGCGACGTTCGCCAGTCGATTCCGATTCCGGTCGAGCCGATTCCCTCCTGCAGATCGAGCGTGTGTCCTGCGCCAGGAGCAAAGTAGATGGTGGGACAGCCCACGTCGGCGAGGGCGGTGCTGGCCGCTGGAAGCGCACTCGCGGCGAACGAGTTGCGATCGAGGAGACCGGCCCAGGTGTCGAAAAGCTGCACCACGTCTGCTCCTGCCTCTGCCTGGACGCGTAGATAGGTGTTCATCGAACGAGCCAGACCCTCGAGGGCGCGCGTCGCCAGGTCGGGGTCGGAGCGCAACACAGCGCGCATGGCCATGAAGTCCTTCGACCCTCCCCCCTCGAGGAGGTAGGCGAGCAATGTCACCGGTGCCCCCGCGAAGCCGATCACGGCCGTTGTGTCCGGAATTTCCTTGCTGACCAGGCGAATAGTCTCGGCGACATGGGCAACCCGCCGTGGCTCTAGAGGAGGCAGAGCGGCGACCTCGGCGAGGGTCAGCGGTGCGAGCTTCGGGCCGGGGTCGAACGTCAGCTCGACGCCCATTGCCTCGAGTGGGGTCATGATGTCAGCGAAGATGACCGCTCCGTCCATCCCGAAGCGACGGATCGGCTGAATAGTGACCTCGGCCGCCAGTTCCGGGGTGGCCACCACCTCCTGGAAGGAATGCTTCTTGCGAATCGCCCGGTATTCGGGCAGGTAGCGACCTGCCTGACGCATGATCCATACCGGCGGGTGCGGCAGGGGCCGCAGGTTGAGAGCTTCGACGAGAGGCTTGGTCACGCCACCGACTCGATAGCGGCAACGAGAGCCTCAGTTGCCTGGTCGATCACGCCGGCATGTGCCTTCATCAGGAAGAGCGCTTCGAACGGCGAAGGTGGCAACAAGACGCCCTCCTGATAGGCAGCCGAGAAGAATGCAGCGAACGTCTCCCTGTCCACCGTGCTTGCCTCATCCCAGGACCCCACGCGGCCTGGGCCGAAGAACACGGTGAGCATCGCCCCGACTCGCTGAACACAGCCCTTCACACCGTTGGTATCGAGACTGGCTTGGAGAGCTTCCTCCATGCCCGCTCCCATGATCTCGAGCACGTCGTAGATTTCGGGGTTCTCGTGAAGATGGCGAAGAGTGGCGAGGCCCGCAGCGACGGCCAGGGGGTTCCCCGCCAGGGTTCCTGCCTGATAGACCGGGCCGTCCGGTGCCACCCAGCGCATGAGGTCGGCTCTGCCCCCGTAGGCCGCCGATGGGGTCCCACCCGATATGACCTTGCCCAGACACGTGAGGTCAGGAATCACCTGATACCGCTCCTGGGCTCCACCTCGAGCGACCCGAAATCCGGTCATGACCTCGTCGAAGATCAACAAGGCACCACTCTCGTCACACATGGTGCGCAAGCCGGGTAGGAAACCTTCTTCTGGTGGGACTACGCCCATGTTCCCCGCCACCGGCTCCACGATTACAGCAGCAATCTCGTTCTCCTCGAGGGCGCGGGCCACAGTCTCCAGATCGTTGAAGCGACAGATGTGGGTGTCGCCCACCGTGGCCACAGGAACTCCCGGGCTGTCGGGCTCGCCCAGAGTGGCGGCACCTGAGCCGGCCTTGACGAGGAAGGGGTCGGCATGGCCGTGGTAGCAGCCTTCAAACTTCACTATCCCGGGCCTGCCCGTGGCCGCCCGGGCCACTCTGACCGCGGAGGCGGTCGCTTCGGTGCCCGAGTTGACTAGCCGCATCACCTCGATGGACGGCACCATGTCGGATACCAGCTCGGCGATCTCCACCTCCTGGACGGTGGGCACGCCGAAGGAGGTGCCGCGACGAGCCGCCTCCTCCACCGCAGCGACGATCTCAGGCTCGGCATGTCCCAGTATCAGTGCGCCCCAGGACGAGATGAAGTCGATCAGGTCGTCGCCGTCGACGGTAGTCAGCCTGGGTCCCGACCCGGAGGCGATGAACGGTGGGCTACCACCAACCGCCTTGAATGCACGCACCGGGGAGTTGACCCCACCGGGCATCACATTGACTGCTCGCTCATAGAAGACGGTCGACTGGGATCTGGGCTCTGCTGCCACAGTCAGACCTCGGCCAGGGCTCGTGCGGCCCGGGTGGCGAAATAGGTGAGCGTGATGCCGGCACCCGCACGCGCGATGGCGGTCAGGGACTCGAGCATCACCCGCTCGCCGTCGACCCAACCGTTGGCAGCTGCGGCTTCGATCATCGAGAACTCCCCGGATACCTGGTAGGCCACGACGGGAACATCGACCCGGGACCGGACCGCTGAGATGACGTCCAGATAGGGACCGGCCGGCTTGACCATCACCATGTCGGCGCCTTCGGCAAGATCGAGACTCACCTCTACTAGTGCCTCGCGCACATTCGGGGGGTCCATCTGATGGGTACGCCGATCGCCGAAGGCCGGTGCTGACTCGGCGGCGTCTCGAAATGGGCCGTAGTAGGCGCTGGCGTACTTGGCCGAGTAGGAGCAGATGGCCAGCTCGGTGTACCCGGCCTCATCGAGGCCGTCTCTGATGGCGGCGACCCGACCGTCCATCATGTCCGAAGGGGCAATCACGTCGGCGCCTGCTTCCGCGTATGCGTTGGACGCCCGGGCCAGAAGTGGAAGCGTTTCGTCATTGTCGACCGAATCGCCCTTCAGCACTCCACAGTGCCCGTGACTCGTGTACTCACACATGCACACATCGGCCCAGACCGTGATGTCCTCAACCTCGTCCTTGATGGCCCTGATCGCCTCAGGAACGGGGCCGTTCGGATCCCAAGCACCCGAACCGACTTCGTCCTTGTCGGCGGGGATTCCGAACAGGATGACCCCGCCGACCCCGACGCTGGCAGCCTCCTTGACTACCGGTATCAACTCGTCGACCGAGAGCTGGGAGTGTCCCGGCATCGATTTGATCGGGTTGGCGACTCCCCTGCCCGGGACCACGAACAGCGGAAGGACGAAGCTGGCGGGATGGAGACGGGTCTCGGCGACCTGCCGTCTCAGGATGGCGCTCTGGCGCAGCCGTCGGCTCCGACGGGTGGGGAGCTCGCTCATACCGGGCTCCTGTCTCTCAAGTGGCGGGCGGTGATGTCGATGAGCATCTCGAAGTCGGGACGGGATGCGGTGACATGAGGTGGGTGACCACGGTCGGTCAAGCCTCTAGCAGTGGTCGGCCCAATCGCTCCGATGACCACGTCGTCGAGGGTTCTTGAGCGGAGCCAGCCCGTCACGGCCGATGGCGAGGCGAAGAGCGCGGCGTCGACCGGGTCGTCTGCCGCAGCGATGGGGCTTGTGGAGTAGACCGCAGTGGCGAGAATCCGAGCTTGGTCGCCCAACGCCTCGAGCGGAGCCAAGTCGGACAGCGAACTGTGGGGCAGCACGACGGTTTTTCCGTCGGCGCTGTCTCCCCAGCTCTCGACCAGCTCGGCCAGCCCGGATTCGCCAATCACGGACACCTTGCCTCCGGCGGCATCGACGGCGGCGGCCGTGGCATGTCCGA
>QQVI01000063.1 GCA_003388545.1 Actinomycetota bacterium | reverse complement strand
TCGCACCATCGAGCCCTGTGGCGGCAACCAACTCGTCCAAACGCGACCTTGCCTGGGCGGTGGGCATTCTGTGTGAGTCCGCAACGAACTTGAGGTTCTCCACGACCGTCAGGTCGGGCCAGGAGCCGGAAGAAGCCGGTTGATACCCGACCGATCGGCGCGGCGGCAGTCGAAGTCTCCCGGCCAGCGGACTTACCAATCGTCCGAGAACACGGGCGAGAGTCGTCTTGCCTGCACCGTCTCCGCCAACCACCGCAGCGATTTGTCCCAACCCAACTTCGAGATCGACGTCCGCGAGGGCGGGTTCGCCCCCGATTTCGACATGCAGGCCGAGGACTCCCCAGCTCATGCTGCCACCCCGGCTGGCTCGGTATCCGGAGTCGCGGCGGCGAGATCGCTCCGGAACCTGAGCACGGCAAGCCCGAAGATCACCACTCCGAGAGCAAAGAGAAGGCCGAGTGGGAACAACAGCTCGGTGAAATGCGCACCTCTGAGCATGACACCCTGTGCGACCAGGTTGAAGTAGGTGAGGGGAAGCAGATAGCCGATCCAGCGGACTCCGGCGGCCATGGAAGCGAGCGGGAATATCAGTCCGGACAAGAGCACCTGGGGCAGCAGCGTCATCAGCGCCAACTGGATCGACTGGCCCTGATTCTGGGAGACACTCGAAATCAGCACTCCGAGCCCAAGCGTGACGAAGAGGAAGAGGAGCGACCCGAGAGCCATGATCCAAACCGACCCATTGAAGGGAACGTCAAAGAGGAATGTCCCGACCACGAGGACGACCACGAGATCGACCGCAGCGACCAAGAAATACGGGGCGATCTTGCCTATGAACACATCGGCCGGGCGCAGAGGCATCACCGCCAGTTGCTCCAGCGTCCCCGCCTGTCGCTCTTTGACCACACCGAGACTTGTGATGACCGTCCCAACGAACAAGAGGATCAGGCCCGCCAGACCGGGGACCAAGACCGCAGATGTCTCCAGCTCGGGATTGAAGAGAATCTCTGTCTCGAGCCCCGGTATCGAAGCCCCGGCCATGGCCACGGCCTGGGTAGCGCTCCTGGCGGCGAAGAGTTGGGATCCGTCGATGAGCACCAGGGGAGCACCCGGGTCGGCGATCAAGGCAACCACAGACTCACCGCGCCGCAGCCGGCCCTCAGCTTCCTCGACGCCCGCTTCGACGTCCGTCTCTTCCACGTTGAAGATGTCCGGGAGCATCTCCGTTGCCTGCTCGGCGCCCGGGCCGTACACGACGGTTTCTATCTCGGAGACGTCGAACGATGCGGCGTACCCAAAGACGACCAGCAGGAGGACCGGCATCACGATCATCATCGCCAGGGTCCTGTGGTCCCGGCGGACCTGGCGGAACTCTTTGACAATCATCGCCCACATGAGGCGTGCCTCCTATTTCAACACTTGTTGAAATATATCAGAGGCCAAATAGGATGGCAACGAGCTCAGCCGCGATAGTCCTCGTCCGACACCTTGTCTTCGGACCAGATGGTTGCTCCCCCGTACGTGATCGAGAGGTGGAGCATTGGAGAATCCTCGCGAGCCCCATGCCAGTGCAGCTCGTTTGGAGGCGTGTTGACGGTATCCCCAGCCGACATCTCGATCCTCTCCCCCGAATCATTGGCCACAATCCCGCTACCGGACACGACGTGCAGCGCCTGCCCTGAAGGATGGGAATGCCAGTCGGTTCGCGCCCCGGGCTCGAACTGAACGCCGAGCACGTTCAAGTCTTGCTCGGTCTCGGGCTCGGCCATCGCCCCGAACCAGACTCTTCCAGTGAAGTGCTCAGGGGGCGCGGCGACCCACTCCATGTTCTCTGCTGCTTTCTTCTCCATGCGGTGATCGTAACCAGGGGCTGGCGGGGCTCACCGATCGATCATCTGGTCCACAGGGGCGAAGTCGTCCCGAAGCACGAGGCCTCCTGTCGTGAAGGATTCGAGATCGGCGCCAGTCAGGACGGCCTCGCTTCCACCGCGTTCCGCGATGGCCCGTATCAACGCCGGGGTATCCAATGCGGCTTGCGATCCGACGATGACGAAGTTTCCTCCCGCCTCGCCGCTCAGGTACGACGGCGGAGCGATCACGGCGACGTGATCAAATACCGCTTCGAAAGTCTTGACTGTGGACATTGCGAAGTCGAGGTCGCCGTAATCGATGACATTGATCAAGTAGAGGCCCGTGGGCGCCATCCGGCTGTCGACAATCGAAACGAACTCCGCTGTCGTCAGGTGCCAGGGAACGGTCAGCCCGCTGAAGGCATCACCGATGACCAGGTCGATCGTGGCCGGCGGCACATCCTGGATTGACTGCCGTGCGTCTGCGATGACGACTTCGGCCTCGTCTTCGAATCCGAGCTCCGACCGACCGATGTCGACGAGCAGACGATCTATCTCGAGCACGACATGGTCGGTGCCGGGCCTCGTCGCCTCCAAGTACTGGGGAAACGTGAAACCACCCCCGCCGATCGAGAGCACACTCAGAGGGCCGGAGGCGAAGTTGGCATCGATCACGTCCGCCATTACCCGGGCGTATCTGAAGTCCAGATAGGTCGGGTCTTCCAGGTCGACATAGCTGTTGTGGCCGCGGTCGAGGATGAGCAGGCGTCCCGTGGGCCTATCCGGGTCCACCACCACATCGGCGCAGTGATAGGTGGTCTCGTATTGGCACGGCCCGTCGGAAGAGGCCAGGGCCGTGGCGGAGCCGACGGCGACAAGTAGCACCGCCAGCGGGACCCATCGGCCCCGTCCGATCATCAGCGATGCGCCGCCAAGAGAGAGAAGCAGCCCGAGTCCGGCAACTATGGGACGGGTTGGAAACGCGGCGATCAGGACGAAGCCGGTGACGAATGTACCGAAAATGGCACCGGCCGTGCCTATCGCCGAGTAGGAGCCAACCACCGATCCGGTGTTGTCCAACGAGGCGAGGCGAATCTTGACGACTATCGGGGAGACGGCAGACAACAAAGCCGCGGGAACGACGAAGCCCACCGTTGCCAGAAAGACAATCGACAGCGGGTTGATGCCGACACCGGGTCCGAAGAAGTCGATTATCACGGGGCTGAGAATGACGGATAGCCCTCCAGCCACCATCAGAGGCCCGGGCAGGCGGGTCGGATCGAGTCGGTCTGCGGCTCGTCCCCCTAGCCAGGCACCAATCGAAATGCCCGCCAGGATCACCCCAATGATCCCGGTGAACACTTCGAGGCTGACGCCGAGATAGGGCGCGAGCAAACGGCCCGCGAGTATCTCGATGATCAGCACGGATGCCGAAGTGGTGAAGACCACCACTCGAGCCATTGCCTGGCTCAAGACTTCACCACCCGCGGAACCCGACAGCGTCGGCCAGGCGCGCCTCTTCTGAGTACGGGAACACCTCGATCATCTCCCCGGCTCTGATTCGATTCTGAATCTTCAGCCATGGCTCGACCTCGAACAGGTCTCCATGGGTCTCCTCAAAGAGCTTTCGGAGACGTGGCCCCAACCCGAGGAAGTTGCTGTGCTCCTCGGGAAACACATCACGATCGCCGACTGCGTAGAACGGCTGATCCGACAGCGCGTCGAAGTCGTCCCGTGGCTCGGGGATCCTCCGGAACTTGACCTCGGTCAGTGGTGACAGCTCGTCGTAGTCATAGAAGACGACCCGACCGTGCCTGGTGACCCCGAAGTTCTTCATGAGCAGGTCCCCAGGAAAGATGTTCGTCGAGGCGAGGTCTTTGATTGCTTGCCCGTAGTCGACCACGGCGTTTGCGGCTGCCGACGGGACAGCCTCTCTCACGTACAGGTCGAGCGGAACGATTCTGCGCTCTACGTAGACATGCTTCACGATCACGTGATCCCCTTCGAGGGTCACTGTGCTGCCGGCCTCATCGAGGAGTTCCTCGAGCAACTCATCGCTGAAGCGCGACTTGTTGAACTTGAGGTGCTGGAAGTCCTGAACGTCCATGAGGCGGCCTGCCCGGTCGTGCTGGAACACCATGCGGTATTTGGCCATGACGGCCCGCCTCGTCGTCCGCTTCGGAGGGGGGAAACGGTCACGTATCACCTTGAACACGTCGTTGTAGCCAGGCATCGTGAAGACGATCATCACCAGCCCTCGCGTGCCGCGGGCGTGCTCAAACCTCTCGTCGGTCGACTGGAGGTGGCGCAGGAGGTCGCGATATAGCTCGGTCTTCCCGTGTTTGTTGTGACCGATGGAGATGTACAACTCGGCCACTCGCTTCCGGGGCATGAGCCGACGGAGGAACCTGACGAGGTCATAGGGCCGCGCCAGATCGACATGGAAGTAGGAGCGGGTGAAGCTGAAGAGAATCGACACTTCGTTCTCGGTGAGAAGCACCGCATCGACGGCCGCCCCTCCATCTCCATTGCGGAGAGCGACCACCAACGGCACCTGGATCGAACCCGAGTAGAGAAGCCCGACGATGTACGCAGCCTGCCCCCGGTAGAAGAGGGTACGAACGATCTCTGCCCGGTCGACCACAGGCAGCCCGCCCGCCGCACTCAACCTCGACTCGATCCGGCTTGCCACCTCCCTTGCGTTGCTATCGAGGTCAGCAAACTCGATGCCTCCACTCGCGCCCTCGAGGATGCCGGCCACCAGTTCGTTCAGAGACTCTCTCTTCTGGAACGTGACGTACACCGGCTCGCGGGAAGGACTTGGAGGGCTGTCGAAATCGGTGTCGACGAATTCCACGGCCGAGTCGACGCCAACAGTCGTGAACACCTTGCGCGTTATGGAGTTGAAGAAGGTCTCGGCAAGCTCCCAATCCTGACGATCGGAGATCAGAGACGAAAAGACCGCCTTGATGGCAACCCACAGGGTGCGGTCGTCGCTCCGTTCCCCAAGCAGCGACTCGATGGAGCGAATGACGTCAGCGACCGTTCCGGCGTAGAGATCGAGGCGTTCAACGGCATCTGCTTGCATGCCCACCCAGTCCATCTCCGCGAACCTGATCGGAGCCCTTTGATTGATGGCGCGGAAACTCACCATGTAGTCGGAGAACCCATCGAGTATCCGCCCAGCCGCCAGGCTCGACAGTCGGCTGTCCGAGAGTTGCGTGATCGCACCGCTCAAACGCCGACCTCTTCTATGGGTCCCGTGGCGAGAAACAAGCCTGACGCCTCGGCGATGACATCCGTAGCCGTCGAGCACGCTGCTTCGACAAGTAGCCGACGGCCTCGTCGCTCGACCAAGGTTCCCTTCAGCTCATAGGTAGCGGTTGGAGGTGCCGGTTTTCGATACTTGATATCCAGTGTTGCGGTCACCGCCATCTGCCCGGCAACCAAAATGGTCGTCCAACCGAGGATCTCATCCATCGCCGTGGCGAGAATCCCACCGTGGAGAATCCCATGGAATCCGCCGTACTCAGGACGTGGTGTGAAGCTCGCAAGGACTGTGTTTCCATCTCGTTCAAACCCGTCGACTTTCAGTCCCATCGGGTTGTCACGGCCGCAGCCGAAGCAATGCCCGTACTCGGACCGGACTCGCTCGATCCACGCCGGGTCGACCCTGTTGCTCGTGGTCATGCCTGCATCTTGGCCATTCTGCAGCTCATTCCAAGTCGGCGATGAGGCGACGCTGGTCAGTGAGCGAGAATCGACGAGGCAATCCCGGTGAGATCTCTCGCCACGATGTCCGGTTTCTCCGAGAGTGGCCCGAGGCGGGCTCTCCCCCGCTCGACAAAGGCGGCCAGGGCGCCAGCCCGAATTGCTCCGGTGACGTCCCAGGCGTGAGCGGCGACGAGGCGGATCTCGGAGATGCCTACCGCCAGGGATGACGCAGCATGGCGATATGCCGCCGGCGAAGGCTTGAATTCCCCGACCGATTCGACCGACAGCAGCTTCTCGAAGTAGCGGGCCAGGCCTGCGTTGCCCATCTGGTCCCTCACCATGGACCTCGAGCTGTTCGTGAGAGTGGCCATCCGGATGCCTTCGTCCTGGAGGGCCTCCAGGGCCGGCTCGACGTCTGGGTGCGGTGGAAGGTCTCGCATGCCGTCCACCACCCATCTCGCCTCTTCTTCTGAGATCTCGATCCCTGCGCCCAATCCGGTTGTGACTAGAGCGTCGATGCCCTGCTGGTCAAACGGCTGGTAGACCCCCGACATCGTCGCTACAGCAGAGTTGAAGAGCATGCGGGAGAACCAAAGGGCCATCATGCCGGCCGGCAGTAGCTCGGAAAAGCGCGGCTCGAGCCCGGCGAGGTCGAGAAGCGTCTCATTGACATCGAAGACGATCACCTGTTTGGCCATGTCTGTTCCTTGGTCCTGTCGGCGACGCTAGCGAAGGCGGCCGGTAGGTTTGACACCGATGGCGAGGCGATTCGCGGACAGACAGGAAGCCGGAGCGCAATTGGGTGCTGCTCTGGAAGAAAGGGGATTCAGCAAAGACGTCGTGGTGCTCGGTCTCCCTCGTGGCGGTGTTCCTGTCGCATATCAGGTCGCGGATCGGCTGGAGGCACCTCTTGACATCCTGGTGGTGAGGAAGATCGGCGTACCTGGCCACCGCGAGCTGGCGATGGGGGCAGTCGCCTCGGGAGGGACCGTCATCAGGAATAGAGAAGTGGCCGACTGGATCGGCATCAGTGACGTCGCCTTCGACGACGGAGTCACAAAGGCAACCGAGGAGCTGCGAGCCAGAGAAGCGTCGCTCCGAGGCTCGAGGTCCCGAGTCGATGTCCGAGACAAGACCGTGATCGTCGTGGACGACGGCATGGCGACAGGCTCGACCATGAAGGCTGCAGTAGAGGCATTGCGGACCGAGCATCCCGAACAGATCATCGTCGCCGTGCCGGTAGCCGCACCGGAAACCGTGCGTGAGATGATCAAACTCGCCGACTCCGTCGTGTGCCTCCTGACGCCGAGGTTCCTCCGCGCTGTCGGCGCCTGGTACCACGACTTCGGCCAGACCACCGATGAGGAGGTCCGTCGTCTGCTGGAGACTGCCGGGCGTACCTGAACCAGGGACTCAAAGGGGCCCGCGTTCAACCTCCGAGGCGGCCGCTAGGTTCATCCCATGAGATTTGGAGCATTTGTACCGCAAGGCTGGCGCCACGACCTGGTCGATATCCCCACAGAGAAGCACTGGGAAACCATGACCGGTGTCGCCGGGAAGATAGAGGAGCTCGGATTCGAGTCACTGTGGGTGTATGACCACTTCCACACCGTTCCCGCTCCAACGCAGAACGTGACTTACGAGGCGTGGACTCTCATGGCCGCCCTGGCGGTTGCGACCGACACGGTGCGAATCGGGCAGATGTGCACGTGCAACACATACCGCCCGCCGTCATATCTTGCCAAGGTCGCGGCATCGATCGATGTGATATCTGGCGGTCGTCTCGAGATGGGTATCGGAGCAGGTTGGTACGAGCACGAGCACGACGGCTACGGATACCCCTTCCTCAAGCCATCGAAGCGAATAGGGATGCTGCGGGAAGGCGTCGAGATCATGAGAGCAATGTGGACCGAAGACGTGGTCCGCTACGACGGCGACTACTACACGCTGGATGGCGCCATATGCCAGCCAAAGCCCTTGCAGCAGCCCCACATCCCGATGTGGATTGCTGGGGGCGGCGAGCAGTTGACACTCAACATCGCCGCCCGACACGCCAACTACACGAACTTCGGGGTGAACCTCGACGAGTTCGTCCACAAGTCCGAGGTCCTGGCCAAGCACTGCGCCGATGTGGGTACCGACTTCGATTCAATCGTCCGGACTTCGAACTTCAATGTGTTTTGCACCGAGACCGACGCCGACCTATCAGAGAAGTTCGACTGGTACACGGCCAAACTGGGCGCCCACCTGCCCGCTGACAAAGTGCAGACTCAGGCTTCCTACTACGAGGACACTTCGGGCACTCCTGAGAAGCTCGTCTCCATTCTCAGAGAATGGAAGGATGCCGGACTCGAGTACGCCATCGTCAACTTCGCCGATGCCGCCTATGACACGTCGGGCATGGAGCTCTTCGCCAAAGAGGTGATTCCCGCCCTTTCGGACTGAAGCCTCAGACGAATATCGTCTGGGCACCCTCCGAGAGCTCCATGAAGTCAGCAGCGGAGATGATCCCCTCGACTCGGTCGTAGAGATCGTCCTCGTCGAGATGCTGCATGTCGGCAGACATCCGGCAGCCCCAGAGGTGCCCACCTGCGTCGGTGATCATCTCGAGGAACTCCGGCACATCTGGGATGTCGAGACCCTCCATCTGCTTCTTCATCATGTGGGTCGCGAAGGCCGTCATGCCCGGCAGCCCCATCAGAGACGGTGGCATGTGCGTGGCCGGATTGCCGAGTGGCGTGAACTGCAGATGGTCCATCGTCTCCTTGTTGATGATGTCGAAGCCCCAGAAGGTGAAGAAGAGATGAGTCTCGATGCCTTCACCCAGAGCTGCGTTCGCCAGAACGAGGCCCGGGTAGGCCATGTCCAACGACCCTTTGGAGCAAATGATGGCCAGCTTCCTACCTTCGGCGTCTGAGTCGAGATCCGGGGTCGGGAGCGTGTCCGACATTGTTGCGGTCATTTCATGTTCTCCTTGCTCGAGTTTGAAGTTCAGACGCAGCCGACCGGCTTGGGGAGTCCGGCCACGTAGGCCATCTTCTTCGCCGGCTTCTTGGGGAAGAGACGGAACATCTCCTTGGTAGAGACGCCACCGGCCTGAGCCATGCGCCGAAGAGTCGGCGTCTCGCCGTTCTCCTCGAAGTCGGTCCGGGCGAAATTGATCGCAGCCCAGTGCTCATCCGATAGCTCGAGGCCGATGTTGGCCGCGAGCTCGCTAGCGACATCCGGGGACCACTCAGACGGATCGGTCAGGAATCCTTCGTCGTCCAACGTGATCTGTGTTCCGGCGACCAATACATCGCTCATAGTTCATCTCCTATCTGATCGGCGGGGATCTTCCCCGCCATTGACATTTCACTGGCCACGGGCATCGGTCTGCCCGGTAGCAGAACGTTCCAATAGATCTTCTCGAAGGCGAGCTTCCCGAGGTGATTCGCTCTGGTCTCCTTGAGGAGAGAGAGCGGGCCAATGCTGGCAAGCGGATACTTACCCGGGAGCGGCTCGGTGTCGTAGTTGAAATCGATCAGCAACGCCTTGCCGCCGCCTGCCTCGACGAAGCAGTTGGCATGGCCGTCGAACCGTCGGGTCATCGGCAGGCCTGCGATGTGCTCGAGGAAGTTCTCCACGAAGACGTCCGCAGCAAAGTGAGCGACTGAACCAGCCTTCGAGGTTGGGAGCGCTGCCGCATCCCCTATTGCGAAGATGTTCTCGTATCCCTCGGCGAGGAAAGTGCCCTGGTCGACTTTGACGAAATCGAGCTCGTCTCCGAGCCCCGACTCACCGACGAACTTGGCTCCCATGTTGACCGGTACGGTGACGAGGAGGTCGAATGGGACCTCTCTCTCGTCATATGACCACAGGGCTCCGTCCTCGATTCGCTCGACGTAGAAGTCCGTCTCCAGTTCGATGCGTCGACGAGAGAGCATGTCTCCGAGCCTCCGGGATGCCACTGGCTTGGTGAATGCACCCGACAAGGGGGTGACATAGACAATGTCCACGTCATCCCGGATGCCCAATTCCCTGAAGTGGTCGTCGGCGAGAAATGCAAACTCGAGAGGAGCGACGGGGCACTTGATCGGCATCTCGCTCACGTGTACGACGAGCCGCCCTCCCTCGAAGTTCCGCAATGCTTCCCACAGTGCCAAAGCACCTTCGTAGGTGTAGAAGTCGTGGATCGTCTCCCGCCATCCCGGGCCGGTCATACCCGGCGTCTGGTCCGGTCTGGGTGTGGTCCCTGTGGCAATGACCAGTTGGTCGTACTCGATGACGGTCCCGTCCTCCAGCTCGACCTTGTCCCCATCGGGAACCACCCGTTGCACGGTCCCCGTCCACCGCGTCACCCCCTTGGGTAGGAACGCCTCCGTTTCGCGGTGGAGGTTCCTGGGATCGATCCTGCCAAACGGGAGGAAGAGCAGCCCGGGTTGATATAGGTGCTCGCGGGATGGCTCGACGACATGTATCTCCCAATCTTCAGGGAGACGACGGTGAAGCTTGTTCACGATGATGGTTCCGGCCGTGCCGGAACCCAGTATCAGAAGCCTTTTCATTCAATCCTCTTGTTGGTTCGAATGTCTTCAGCTTCCCGCGTGACCTCACATAGGTGAAGGGTCGAATGACCCTATCCCATGGGCACAAAAACACTGTCCCGGCAGTCGCGTATCCAGGAGGATCAAGGCTGAAAGGAGGCTCGAATGATCGTTGTAGCTGCAGTCGACGGATCGCAGCACACCCACAAGGTCGTCGATGCCGCGAGGAAGTACGCACGAGACGGGAAGATCCACTTCGTATACGTCTCTGGCACGTACATCTACCCATACATGGCAGCCTCGGGAGCGATGGTCGACTTCGAGGCGATCCGCAAGAGCCAGACGGATGATGTCTGGAAGATGGTTGGCCGTCTTCCCGACAACGCCACGGCGACGACACTGGAGGGTGGGGCGCCGGCGGCGATGATCGTGGATTACGCCAAGAACATGGACGCCGACCTGATCGTTGTCGGATCCCGGGGCCGTGGAGCACTCTCCACGCTGCTGCTCGGATCGGTCAGCCACGGGGTCGCCCACGCTTCCGACCGCGACGTCCTGATCGTCAAGTAGAAGTCAGGGCCACACCCCTTCCGGGCGGTTCGGGGGTAGGTTCGGTGTCTCGCGGAAAGGAGACCCGATGCCCTCCCCCGGAGTGCCCGCACACCTGAACACCGTCACGCCCTCGTTGACGGTGACGCCTTGTGCCGAAGCTATTGAGTTCTACAAGAAGGCATTCGGCGCCGAAGAGATCGAGCCGAGGATGACAGGCCCCGACGGCGTCGTGGCTCATGCCGAGATCAGGATTGGGGACTCAGTCATCATGCTCGGCGATGAGTGGCCCGACGGGCCGACGGCATCGCCGCGCACGCTCGGCGGTTCCTCGTCAGCAATCTTCATCTACACCGACGACGTCGACTCGCTGTGGAAACGAGCGATCGAAGCAGGCTGTGAAGAGGTCTATCCGCTCGAGATGCAGTTCTATGGCGACAAGGGAGGTCGGGTGAGGGATCCCTTCGGTCATACCTGGGGTCTCGGCGAGCACGTCGAGGACGTGAGCCCTGAGGAGATGGAACGTCGGATGCAGGAGTTCTACGAGAGCCAGTGATCGACACTCCCCCACAAGGGTCTTGACCATTTCGTAACGGTCAAAACTCTCTTGACATATTACAAGTTCTCTCGTATTGTAAGGAACATAGATAGTTTCGCTCATTACCTCGGGAGACCATCATGTCGAGCAAGAGAACAAACCCCAACTTCGAAAGCCTGTACTCCAATCTCGCCAACACCTGGTGGCAGCACCAAGTTCTTCGTGATCGCCGGCCCGAGTACCGGGCATTGGTTGAATCCTGGGAGTCAGTGGAGAGGGCGCGGGACGCGATGCATGGCTGGTGGACCGGACGCAGCTCGGAGATTCGCTGATGTTCGCCCCCTACTGCCCTGACCACGGCTCACGTGTGCTCCTGTTCGTAGAGAACATAGAAGCCATCGAGCGGACACCAAAGGGGATCCGAATCCGCTACAGATGCAACTGTGGGCACCGGGGTCTATGGAGCGCCGGCACGGAATCCGAGTTGGCTGCCTGACGACCCTCGCCCGCACCCGAGACGGAGAGCCATCTGAGCTTGCCGCTCCAATGCCAAGAGGCGCCTAACTCAGAAACGCTACGTTGCAACCGGGCCCCTAGAGATGCGGCGCCACACGTCAGTCACGCACGTTGGTGAACGCGGACCACGGTTCCGTCATCGCCAGAACGAATCTGAACGAGATCACACACCTGATTCGAGATCCAGGTTCCGTAGCCGCGGCCTACTCCCGCTGGCGGTCTTCGACCGATGAGGGGATCGACTATCCGACCCGAGTCACGAATCTCGCAGACGACTTCGGCCACGCCCTGCCAGATGTGCGCCGCCCCCGATCCACTCCCGTATTGAAGGCTGTTGGTTGCGATTTCGCTCACGGCCAGCACGAAGTCTTCGACTCGCCGACCGCTGACTCCAGCCTCCACTGCCTGTTTGGCCGCGAGTTCACGCAGGTCATGTAACCCTTCGATCGAGAAGTCGACTTTCAAGCCCTCGCCCGGGGCCTTGGGCAGTGTCCCGGAAAGTGTCTCAGCGGCCATCGCGGCCACGTCCAGTTGGATGTGGTGTTCGCCATCACCGTCGATCAACGACATATGTGTGGTCCTGGCACGCTCGAGATCGGCCTCGTTGAGTGTCGAGGCGTCGTATGGGCATCTGAGCCAGAAGTCCGTCACGTCCGAGAAGGCGAGGTTCAGAAGCGCCTCGTGGTTGTGAGATTCCACCATCTCTTCGCTGGTGCGCTCTGCCCAGATCGGCTCGCCAACCCCGATCAACGGACTCCCCTCGCTGGATGCCTCGTCGAGCCAACGCCGCCACTCGGGAATGATGCGAGCCGGGTTCTCTCCGAGCTCGAGGATGTCGCCGAACTCAACCGAATCGGCCGCCGGGCCCAGTCGACTCTTCAGGAGGTCCGCTTTGTGCCGTGTGACAAGCGCCAGGGCGCGGGCGCCCCGGCCTACTCCCGACTCCAGGAACGAGCCGATCGCCTCAACGAACTCAGCCTCCCCCGAGTAGAAAACGGCGTCGTGTCGGTATGCCGCTTCGATCGCCGTGTCGTCTCCGGACATCCGATCAGTTTACCGAGCGACCGTAAATGTCTATACGTCTTCGACCACGCTTTGATTTGACACAAAGGGATTGACTCAATATTTTTTGAATTAATGACCCTCTCCGATCGTGCCAGGACCCACGCCGCGCTTGGAGATGAGAGACGTCTTCTCATCGTCGATGAATTGACACTCAGCGATCGCACGGTGGCGGAGCTAGCGCGGATCTCAGGAATGGAAGGGAACCTCCTGGCGCACCATCTCGACATTCTGGAGGGCGCCGGCCTGATAGAGCGTCGGGTCTCGGAAGGTGATCGCCGGAGAAGATATGTCTCCTTGACGCCGGGCCGGCAGCCGGTGGAGGTCGGCCCGGGCCTCAGACCATTCGAAGAGATCGCATTCGTCTGCACGCACAACTCGGCCCGGTCTCAATTCGCCGCCGCATATTGGACCCGAGAGACGGGGCGGCGGGCGACGAGCGCAGGGAGCCGGCCGTCCGCCACGGTTCATCCAAAGGCAGTTCGTGTGGCCCTCGAGCGGGGCATCGATCTGTCGCGTGCCACTCCCGGTGGCTATGAGCGCATCCCGGCTGAGCCCGACCTGTTGATCAGCGTTTGCGACCGGGCGCGCGAGTCCGGTCTCCCCAAAGCGAAGATAGACCTCCACTGGTCGGTGCCGGACCCGGTCGCCGACGGGACCGATCGCGCATTTCGCTCGGCATTCGACGAGATTGCCGAACGCGTCGGCAAACTGACCACCGCCACATTGGCGGGCCCGGAATGAGCCGGCGAGCCAGCGCCGAGGGGCTCGGCACGAGTCTTCTGCTGTACGTGATCGTGGGGAGCGGTATCGCTGCAGAGACACTTGGCCGGGACCAAGCCGGACAGCTGATTGCGCACGCTCTGACAGTCGGCCTGGCCCTGGGAGTTCTCATCCTCCTCTTCCAAACCGTGTCCGGCTCCCACTTCAACCCCGCGGTGACCCTCGGCTTCTGGCGCACCGGGACCCTGACAGGCCGGGAGGCCGTTGGTTACGCGATCGCACAAGTTGTCGGAGCGTTGGCTGGCGTGGCGGCGGCCAACATCTCCTTTCAACAGGCGCCTCTCGAGGTGTCGACAACGGCTCGTACTGGAGTCGGGCTGGTGTTTGCCGAAGCCATCGGCACTTTTGTCCTGGTCTTCGTGATCCTTGCCCTGGTCAGGCTGGGGAAAGAATCAACCATTCCGGCTGCTGTCGGTGCCTGGGTCGCAGCCATCGTGTTTGCCACCTCGTCGACAGGATTCGCCAATCCTGCGGTGACGCTCTCGAGAGTGTTCACAGATACCTACGCGGGCATCGACCCGGCGTCGGTCCCGGCGTTTCTGGTGGCTCAGGTCCTAGCGGGGTTCCTGGCTGCATATGCGACCCGATTCTTCTTCCCTGATCCAGCAAACCTCAACACAACCGACCTCAGGGGGTCATAGACAATGCCCGTATCACTCTCCACCGCCGAGATGCTGCAGATTCGTCAGGCAGCCGAGCGCCTCCAGCGACAATTCGATGGGCAGCTCAACGCCGAGACCATCGAGCGGTTCATGAACGATTCGCTGGGTGTGCTCCTCGAGCGGTCCAAGACGTCTCAATGGGTCCCTCTACTTGCCGAGCGCTTTGCCAGAGATCGCCTACGCGCACTGGTGCGTCTCGAAGCCGACACTTCGACTATGAATCCAAGCGTTTTGTTTCTATGCGTTCACAATGCAGGTCGATCGCAAATGGCCGCCGGGTGGATGCGTCATCTCGCCGGTGGGGAGATAGATGTCTTCTCAGGCGGATCGGAGCCTGCTGAGACGGTCAACGCAGTAGCGGTCGCGGCTATGGCCGAGAAGGGGATCGATATCACGTCCGAGATTCCGCAGCCTTGGTCTGATGAGATTGTCCGCGCCGCGGATGTAGTCGTGACGATGGGATGTGGCGATGCCTGCCCCGTGTTCCCGGGGAACAGATACGTCGACTGGGAGCTCGAGGACCCCTCGGGCAAGGACCTCGATCAGGTGCGACCGATCAGGGACGAGATAGAAGAGCGAGTGCGAGGCCTACTTGCCGACATCAAGACGTCTGCACGAGCCTGAGCTCAGGAGGCCATCGAGCGAAGCATCCAGGCCACCTTCTCGTGGACGTCGATCCGTTGAGTAGCGAGATCGGCGGTGGCGACATCCCCGTGTTTCTCGGCTGAGACAACAACGCCCCGTGCCGTTCGCACCACCGCCTCGTTGCCCCGAACCAGCCCCTTTACCATCTCGATCGCCTCAGGGGCGCCTTCCTCGTCGTCCACAGAGGCAAGACTGGCGAACTCCTTGTAGCTACCAGGAGCGATGTGCCCGAGAGACCTGATTCGCTCGGCAATCACGTCGACGGCGTCACGTAGTTCCATGTACTCCTCCTCGAACATGAGATGGAGCGATCGAAACATCGGGCCGGTCACATTCCAGTGATAGCCATGGGTCTTGACATAGAGCGTGTACGTGTCTGCCAGGAGCCTTTCCAGGCCCTCGGCGACCTCCTCACGCGCTTCCTCGGAAAGACCAGTGTCGAGTTTCATTGTGTTCTCCTTTCTCCGTAACCATCGAGGCGACAGGTTCGGGTGGCTAGAGACAATGGTTGTGTCCGGATGGGTCGTTAGTCACTGGCCCATGGTTACCCCCTGGTGTTAGATGGGAGAGAACGAGCCTGGAGGCGACTTCACCGTGCCAACTAGATACCTGCTGTATCTCGCTGCATTGTGGGCATTGATTGGCCTGATAGTGGCTTTCGTCATGCGTCGGCGAGGCCACAACCTGGGCCTTTGGATGCTCCTCGGCGTCGTCCTCGGGCCATTCTCCATTCCTTTGGCGATAGAACGCGTGCGTTTCCACAGCGAGGAGAGGAAGCAGAGCTCTCCTACCTCGATGCCGCCCCGCACCGGCTTCGACCTGCTGGTCGGCATCGATGGATCTGATGAGTCTCAGGCGGCATTGAGCAGGGCCCTCGACCTCTTTGGGTGGCAGCTATCGGGCATAACCCTGGCCACAGTCCTCGACTACGACCTCGAGCATCCGCCGGAAGCCGAAGTGGAGCGATCCGAAGCGCTAGACATGCTCGAGAAGATCGCAGCCAATCTGGACTTCGAGCCGGTTGACGCGAGGCTGTTATATGGGAGAGCGGATGTGGCGCTCATTGACCATGCCCGCGCCGCCGGGATGGAGCTCATCGTCGTTGGTGCCAAAGGACGTGGCGCCACCGAAGCGCTGTTCGGCAGTGTGACCAGCAGGCTTGTCGGTGGGAGCGAAGTCCCGGTCTTCGTCGGACCCAAGACCGGCTGACCGAGGGCGCCGAAGCTTTCATCAAAACGTGAGCCGCACGATCGGGCGGCTGTCGTTGCGCCTAAGGACTTCGACGAAGCCCTGATCCTCGAACATCCTCATGGTTCCCGTGAACAGGTCTACGGCCGACGAGCGGTACCCATCGACCGGGTAGGCCTCCAAGGTCATTGCCCCGGAGGCCCTGGCATACGCGATGGCGGCGTCGAGCAGGCCTGCTCCGATCCCTTTCCGCCGGTTCCCTGCCTTCACTACAAAGCAGTTGATCGACCACACTTCCTCATCATCGACCCGCTTGAGAAGCCTTGATCGGTCGAGAGTGGGAAAGACAGCGCGTGGGCCGACCTGGACCCATCCCAGCGGCTCATCGTCGACATAACCGAGGAGCCCGGGGGGTGGACCGTCGGCGACGACATCGAAATACCGATCTCGATTGTCTCTCTCATCGGGATAGCCGCCGTCGGGCCTCCTCCAATGCATGCAGAAGCAGCGTCGCGCCACGCCTCTCTCCCCAAAGACGGCCTCCATGTCGCCGAACCGTTCGGGGACAAGAGGACGGGACACCATTGGGCCTGCCTCCGTCTCCGCGATGTGGGACCACTCCATCGTCATGCAGTCAACTCGTCGTAGGGGCATCCGGACGGGAAAACGACCTCGACGACCACGGCCTCAGGCTGAGATGAAACCGACGGCTCGTCGGTGGTGTGGCGGATCGCGAAACGTCGCAGGGACCGCTCGAGGCGGTCCTGGTTGACCTTGCGGACGTATTCGTAACTCTGCATGTGGAACATGTCTTTTTTTCCTCTTTCTACGTCCTCTGACGCTACAAATAAATGCGGACGGATACAGTCCGCATAATCGAGAAGGATCCTGTTGAATGGACAGCGCTGAACGACTGTTGAAGCTCCTTGGGCTCCTCGAAGGACGGATCGACTGGACCTCTCAGGAGCTGGCCCGAAGACTCGACGTGACCCCCCGGACCGTCCGGCGGGACGTGACCCGACTGCGCAATCTCGGGTATCCGGTCGAGGCCGTCGCCGGACCCGGCGGTGGGTACCGGCTGGGAGCAGGAGGAAAGCTCCCACCCCTCCTCCTCGACGATGATGAGGCACTGGCCGTGGCCCTCGGGCTCCGTGTCGCAACCAGCACCGCGGTGGGTGGGCTGGAGGATGCGTCGCTCTCAGCGCTGTCGAAGTTGGAGCAGGTGCTGCCGCCTCGGTTGCGCCGCCGCCTGGAGGACATCTCTGAGTCGACGGTCTCCACTCTCCCGCTACCAGCCAACCGTGTCGACCACGGGGCCCTAGCTTCGACCGCGGGAGCAATCCACTCCCGACAACGGCTCCGCGTTGCATACACAGACGGTGAAGGTCGCCGCTCAGAGCGCCACATGGAGCCTCATCGCCTCGTTCACACCGGCCGCAGGTGGTATCTGGTGGGCTTCGACCTCGACCGCGACGACTGGCGAACCTTCCGATTGGACCGGGTCACTGAGCCCCGGGCAACCGGGTTCAAGATCGCCAACCGAAAGGCACCCGATCCTGTTGCACTCGTTCAGAAGGGAATCGCCATCGACGCATGGAGTCACCGGGCCGAAGTACGGCTGGGTGTGACGGCTGAGGTTGCGAGCAAGTATGTGCCGGCCACCATTGGATTGGTTGAGGCCGAAGGCAACCACTCACGCTTGACGATCGGGGCCGACGACCTCGGCTGGCTGGCACGCTACCTGCTGAATCTCCCCTTCGAGTTCGATGTGCAAAGCCCGGAGGCCCTGCGCGAAGAGCTCATGACCCTCGGCGAAAAGCTCCTAGAGCGCTACAGAGGCGGCCCGGCTGGTGCAGAGGCCCGCTAGGCCGGCACCCGAATCGGTTGGGCACAAAGACCCTAGACACCAGCGACTCGTCTCGGGCACAGTTGAACCATGAGCACAGAGCAACGAACGGCTGCCACGACCGTCGAGCCGGCAGTCCCCAACGAGCCAAGTCTCATAGGGGCGCGCGCCCGGCGAATCGAGCTTCGTGAGGCCATGGCCGACCTCGAGGTTGCCGCAGCGCGGGCCACCGCTTCTCCCGACTGGGTGGCCCGAGTCGAGGTCGCCCTCCTCGGCCTGAGTGCCGCCGTTGACGCCCATGCCGTCGAAGTCGAAGCAGAGAGCGGGATCCTTGCGGATGTCCTGGAGAAGGCGCCGAGGCTGGAGTATCAGGTGGGCACGATGCGATCGGACCACGACGAGCTCCGTGAGTCATGCCAGAATCTGCTCGCAAGGCTGCATCAGGAGCCTGCGCCCGACGCAAAGGTGATCCGACGCAAGGTGATCTCTCTCCTGGGGAGGTTGACGCTGCATCGGCAGCAGGGCTCCGAGCTGGTTTTCGACGCATACAACGTGGACATCGGATCAGGTGACTGATTTCCGGCGATGCCGGTGTGAACTGACCTCACTGGCCGACAAGGATGCGAGGTGAGCATGGACCCGAATAGAGACGATCCTTCATTGGAGAGAGCACGGGAAGAGGCCGAGGGAACCGAGCTCCAGGAGGACCCAGCGCGGTCCCGAGCACTCGAACGAGAGCGCGAGGAGGCGCAAGGTGTCGAGCTGTTCGAAGACCCGGACGCCACCGTCCCCCGCTCCCGGTTCAGCGAAGGCGAGCCACCTGAAGAAGACGACGACTTCGAGGATGAGCACAGAGACGAGAGCTGAGCCTCAGGAGTCCTGAACTGTGGCTGTGACCTATCAGTCGCGTATGCGCCGGATGTTCAACCACGCGCCGACGATGGGTCCTGCCGCAAGAATCGCCGCTACCACGACGCCCACGACGAAGTTGTGGTCGAACAGCTCTTCGAGGGTCGCTTCGTAGCCCTGGTCGATTCCTGAGAAAATGACCACATTCACGGCTACCACGGCGGCCAAGACCGATCCGGCCAGCCCCCCTACCAGGCCATGGAGGGCTGTCATCGGCCAGGATGGAGAATCGTCATCCGACGATTCTCGACGCTCATCACGGCCGTACCTATGGTCCATTCTCATCATGGCCGTCTCCTCCAACGTCGCGATCTCATCTGCCTCATGATCGAATGGCGCCGAGGGTCTTGGTAGAGGAACAAGTCCCGACAGGCGGTGAGAATCGTCACCCCTCTCGTCAGATGATGCCCGCCCAGAGGTAGAAGGCGCCGTAGGTCAGCACCAGAAGAGCACCGCTCTTCCAGTCATGACGCTGTCTGATCATGAGGACGACAACGGCCACGAGAACGGCGCCGGCGGCCACTAGTGCACCTCGCATTGCGAGGCTCGCCGTCACAGCGACCGGTGCAATGAGCGGTCCGGCCGCAAGTGAGAGCGTGGAGTCGAGAAAACTGCTGCCCACGATGTCGCCGATGGCGAGCTCCGACTGCCCGCTCCGCACAGCCCCGATCGTCACGAACAACTCAGGCAGAGAGGTGCCTATCGAAGCCAGGAAGAAGGCGATGATGAACTCTGGTATCGAAAGAGCTTCGGCAAGCACCGTCATGCCCCAGACGGCTGCGAGCGCGGCTCCAGCCACGACGACGAGCGCCAGCAGGACGACCACCGCCTTTCGCGCCTTGTTGCTCGCCTCGAGGGGAAGGTCGAGTTGGGTGCCTTCGGGCGAACGGCCCCACACGATGGAGCTGCCCAATGCCCACGCCGCAAGCAGGACAACCGCATCGATCCGGGAGAGGAAACCATCCGCCATCAAAGCGAGACCGAAGAGCAGAGCCGCGATCGTGGTCGCCCCGAAGCGGGAGAGACGGGCACGCGAGACTGCAAAACCGGTGCCCACGATGATGGGTAGCAGCCCGAGAACCAAGGTGACCTGAGTCGCAGCGGACCCGATCGAATCGCCTACGTTCAAGTCACCGTGATCGGTCAATGACGCGACGATCGAGTTGGCTATCTCCGGCAAATCGGTTCCCAACGCCAAGAGGGTGAAACCGATCACGAACCTCGGGATCCGTGTTCCGGCAGCGAGCTCGGTCGCGTTGGTGACCGCCCGATTCGACGCGAGTACTGCCACGACGAAGCCCGCTGCCACGACAAGTGACGCAAGAGCGATATCGAGTGCCGGATTGGAGGTCAGGCCCACTCGTTCACGATCGGGCCCCGGCTTCGCAACCACAAGGGCAAGAATGCCCTCGCGGTTACGCGAACGTCATGTGTTCAGCCGACTCCGGCTGGGTCAGTGCTTGACTTCGAGGGCACCAAACAAGACGGTGGCCCCGATCGTCAGGTGAGGTGCGTCCGCAGGCACAGAGTCCTTTGCCGTCGCGTTCTCAAATCCCCCGAAGATCGGGAAGCCATTGATGTCAACTCGCCAACCCTGTGGCACTCTGACCTCGACCCCTCCGAAGGCCGCAAACACATCGAGCGTGGCTCCCGGAGCGAGCCCCGCATCGCGCAGATCGAGCTCTGCGCCCCCAAAGACGGCTCCCACTCTGCCACCCTGGAATCCCTTGGAGTGGGATGCCATCTCGCTCCCCGCGAACAGGCTGAAGCTGGCAACCGAATCCCCCGCCTCTGTCCTGCCTGAGAGCGAGTCCCGCCCGAAGAGCAGGAACAACCCAACGAGAATCACCACGACCGGGATGACGAAGCCGAGGCTGTCGATCACGCCGGTCGTGCGCAGGAGCACCCCACCCCCGCCAAGTATCAGGATCGCAGGGACCACCCAATGCCGTGGGTTGGCCGCAAGCCCTATGACACCCGCTGCCACAAGCACAATCGGCCACCACGTGCCGATGACCTCACCCGCGTCGAGCACGTCCAGGTTGTCGAGCAGCAGCAGTGTGCCTACGGCGATCACGAGTATCCCGAAAAAGGCCCGTGCCCAGTTCATGGTTCTCCTTATCGGTGACGACTCACATGTTCAGCGAGTGATCGCTCCACTCTATTGGATGCGAGCAGACCCTCACTCAGTCTTGATCCCGAGTCGATCTGTCACCGGCGACCGGGAACAGAAGAGACTCGAGAGGAGGACAGCCCACACATCTTGCCAATTGGCATCGAATTCTCCCTGTCCGCCCTGACCAATACCATTCCCGTCAATGGAACTAGCAGTCTTCAGCGCGAAGCCATACGACGAGGATTACCTCACGTCCGCCAACGAGGCTCATGGTCACGAGCTGGTCTTCTTGGAGGCTCGCCTCGATCCCGACACGGCAACCCTGGCCTCAGGCAAAGAGGCGGTGAGCATCTTCGTCAACGACATAGCGAGCCGGCCGGTGCTCGAGACGCTGGCACACCACGGAACCCGGCTACTCGCACTGCGATCCGCGGGATTCAATCACGTCGACCTCGAGGCGGCCGCCGATTCGGGGTTGACCGTCGTTCGCGTACCTGAGTACTCGCCCTACGCCGTCGCAGAGTTCACCGTCGGCATGATGCTTGCGCTAGGTCGCAAGTATCACCGGGCCCAGAACCGGGTGCGTGAGGGGAACTTCTCGCTCGAAGGGCTGATGGGCTTCGATCTGCACAGCCGGACAGTTGGGATCGTCGGCACCGGAAAGATCGGTCTCGTGCTAGCCGCCATCCTGAGAGGCTTCGGCTGCCGGGTCGTTGCATACGATCCATACCCGAGTGACGAGGCGGTTGCCCTAGGCGTCACGTACATGAGCCTCGACGGCCTGCTGGGGGCATCCGACATCGTCACGCTTCACTGTCCCTTGACCCCAGAGACGCATCACTTGATCAACGAGGGAACACTGCAGCTAATGAAACCAGGTGTGGTGCTGATCAACACGAGCAGGGGGGCCTTGATCGACACCGAGGCAGTCATCGATGCCCTGAAGGAAGGCCGGATTGGCCATCTCGGGCTCGATGTCTACGAAGAGGAGAGCGACCTCTTCTTTGAAGACCGCTCTGACACGATCATCCAGGATGATGTCTTCTCGCGCCTCCTCACCTTTCCCAACGCTCTCGTTACGGGGCATCAGGCCTTCTTCACGCACAACGCGATGGTCGAGATAGCGGAGACGACGATGGCAAACATCTCAGCATTCGCAGCCGGGCGGCTTTCCGGAAACGAGATATCGCTCGAGTCGACGTAGATGCTGCGGCTCATGGTCTCTGCACTGCCCCGAGCGACGAGGTGCGGTGGCATCGTATGCTTGTTGTGATGCGCCAGATTCCACAATGACCGCCATCGAAAACGACTTACTCGGCGGGGTTCTGGCAACAGACCAATACCAGCTGACTATGGCGCAGGCGTATTGGAAAGACGGTCTGGCCGAGCGGCGGGCCCAGTTCGACTACTTCTTCCGCAGCTATCCGGACTACGGGACCCATCAGGCCGGATACTGTGTTACGGCAGGGTTGGGGTGGCTACTCGAGTGGATGGAGACGGCACGTTTCGGCGAAGGCGAGCTGGAACAACTTCGATCGCAGAGGACCCCAGAGGGGCGGCGCCGGTTCGAGGACGGCTTCATCGATTGGCTCTCCGCTCACGGCGACTTCTCCGGGATCACCGTCGACGCCATACCCGAAGGCAGGGTTGTTCACGCCAACGTGCCAATCGCCACGGTCACCGGCCCACTCGCCATGGCGCAAATCCTGGAGACGCCTTTCCTGAATCGCTCGAACTACCCGACCCTCGTCGCCACAAAGGCATCTCGGGCCAAGGAAGCAGCGCGGGGCCGCCCGGTCCTCGAATTCGGTATGAGGCGAGGACCCGAATCAGGCTCCGACGCAGGATCACGCGCTGCCTTGATTGGTGGCTGTGACTTTTCCTCAAACACAGCTCTCTCACTGAGTCTCGGAATCGACCCGAAGGGAACACACGCCCACTCACTCGTCCAGGTCTATCTAGCGTTGGGTATGGGCGAGAAGGAAGCATTTCGACGCTTCGCCGCCGTCTACCCCGACGAGTGCACTCTCCTCGTCGACACCGTGGACACACTCACGTCAGGCGTACCAAACGCGATCGAGGTGTTTCGAGAGCTGGAAGCAGAGGGCCACGAACCAGCCGGTATCAGAATCGATTCCGGAGACCTCGCCTATCTCGCGATCCAGGCCGCCGCGCAGCTGGACTCCGCCGGATTCGAGCAGGTGAGCATCGTCCTCTCGTCGGATCTGGATGAGCTGGTCATCTGGCAGATCCTCTCCCAGATCGAAGCTGAAGCACCCAGGTACGGAGTCGATGCAAGCTCGCTGATCTCGCGTCTCGTTTTCGGAGTCGGCACCCGCTTGGTCACTTCAGAAGGGGATCCATCCCTCGGAGGGGTTTACAAGCTGGTAGCCGTCGACGATGGGCACGGCGACTGGGTGCCGGCGATCAAGGTCTCTGAAGACGCCGAGAAGATCCCGATCCCTGGCGATAAGAAGGTCTACCGCCTGTACGACGAACGCGGTCTCGCCACCGCCGATGTCGCCGCTCTGGTCGACGAAGATCTGCCGTCGTTCGACCACATCGACCTGTTCCACCCTCATCGGGAATTGCATCGTCGGATAGACATGTCGGAGATCTCCCGAGTGGAGGAGTTGCATCGCCGCGTGTTCGATGCCGGCCAAGCAACGAACGGCGAAGCCGACCTGGACGTGATGAGAAAGCGTCGGATTGCGGATCTCGAGCTACTCGACCCCGGAGTCCGCCGTCTGGTGAATCCACACGTCTATCACGTGTCCTTGACCAACCGGATGAAACAGCTGCAGAGAGATTTGGTCGCCCGGGCGCTCAACGGTGATTGATCACTCGATGGTGACGCCGGCGTCGCTCATCGAGGCGACGGCTCTCGCTCCGTCGCCGGCCGAGAGATTGACCGCGCTCGTCCCATCTGCGAGAAGCGTTGTCTCGAAGCCTTCTGACGACGAGTCGACAGCTGTTTCCTTGACGCAGTAGTCGAGAGCGAGCCCCAAAACGACGACGGTCTCCACGCCCTTCTCGCGAAGCCGATCGGAGAGCCCTGTCGACGAGACCTCTCCGGTCTCGGGATCGCGAATGTGGAATCCAGAGTATCCGTCCTCTCCACCAACTCCCTTCTTGATCCTGAGCGAATCGTCTATCACTCGCAGATCGGGATGAAACTCCGCGCCTTCGGTCCCGGCCACACAGTGGACCGGCCATATCCCACCGTCCTTCTCGAAATGCGGAGTCGAGTCGGGGTGCCAGTCCTGGGTGTAAACCACGTGAGCACCGCTGCGCCGGGCTCTGTCGATCTCGGCGTTGATGAAGGGAATCACCTCGTCG
Organism: Actinomycetota bacterium; assembly: GCA_003388545.1. Taxonomy (GTDB): domain Bacteria; phylum Actinomycetota; class Acidimicrobiia; order Spongiisociales; family ZC4RG35; genus MA-ANB-1. Next base: position 10,676 of record QQVI01000063.1, on the reverse strand, counting down.
CCTCCTGGCACGTAGAGGCTCCCGCGTGGGCTGGCGAAGTCGTTCTGCACGTCGACGACGATCAGGGCAGTCGCATCGTTGTATTCCATGACACTGAGGCTATCCGGCCTCGGGGCTATCCGGGCCTCGGGCATCCGGCCTCAGGGCTAGCCGGCAGGGAGCCGTAGTGGCCGACGAGGCATCGCCCAGTTTCCCACCCATCAAGTCATGCGTCGCTGGTCAACCACTCTTTCTGCAAGGCGGCCGCGATCTCATCTGTCCAAGCCTCGATCACGTTCCATTCGCGATAGTCGCCGACCGGTGCTCTCAACGCCTTGATGATTGCCTTCTCGGCGAAACCGACCTTCGCAGGATCGATCTTGCCAGCAAAAACCCGGTGTTCGACCGGGTCGGCAAGCTCGATCATCTCTACTGCGTCAACAGGGTCCTCTTCGGGCTTGGGAGGCTCTCCCACAGGTCCGCTCGAAAACAGCCAGACCGGGACCTCGAGAAGACGGCTCGAGTGGGTGCGGACCATCTCCTTGGCAACGGGCATCCAGTGGCCTGCATAAACCGCACTGCCGATGACGGCCGCCTCAAAGTCGCCTGCACCGTCGATCTCACCCGGCTCCACCACATCGGCCGTGAAGCCGGCCTCCCGGAGCCTGTTTGCTATCGCAGCAGCGATCTCAGCCGTTGAGCCGTGCTTCGAAGCCGCGCTGACAACCACTCTCATTCGCGCATCCTTTCGACAATGGCCTGCAGTGTGGATTCTGCGGGGCAGGCTGATGTGCCACTAGGGCCATGAGGCCCGGTTCTCAGGACGTTTTGCCCTGACTCATAGCGTTCGCGTTAGGGGGTGCCGGCTGACCGGCACCCCCAAGTGCTGAGCGTGACCTGTCCTCAGCGGTCGAGTCGATCCTCGATGTCCTCGCGCGCCTCGCCGGTTCGCTCTTTGATACGCCCGACGAGCTCGTCGTAGTTGCCCTCGGCGACATCGAGATCGTCGTCGGTCAGCTCGCCCCAGTTCTGCTTCGCTTTGCCCTTGAGTTGGTCCCAACGACCTTCCCATTTGAGTTTGTTGGCCATGACTGCTCCTTTCGTGGCCCGATTGCGGCCGTCGAGTTCCCCGAGCACCAGGCCTGGAAACATTAAAAAAGCGAATCTCCGGCCCATGGGCATGGGTGCCGGAGATTCGCTTCATCCGCCCGCGTCAGCAGGCGGAGACTCGAAGTCCAGTGATGGCTACCAGTAGTGGGCTCTCGGACCAACCGCCCGACCGGCGGCTCCAAGGATCCAGAGAACTGCACCGATAACGACGAGGATCCCGCCAATCGTGTACAGAATCCCGATGTCGAGCAGTGCCGCAAGTAGCAGCAGGATGACACCTGTGATGATCATGATTTTCCTTTCGAGGCTTGACTGGCCTGCAATTGCCCAGAAACTCGAGAGGTCAAACGTCGAATCGGCCCGCACTCACTGCGTATAGGCGCTCACCGGAGACGAAGCTCGTAGAAAGCCACGTCGAGCCACCGATCGAACTTCCGTCCCACCTCATGAAACGTTCCAACGTGGCGAAATCCGAGACGCTCATGAAGAGCGACGCTCGGCGGATTTGGGACGGTTATGCCTGCGACGACCGTGTGGCATCCGCTTCCTCGTAGCTGGGCGATCAGAGCGGCCATGAGCTCATGACCAACACCGCTGCCCCGATGGTCACCTCGTACATAGACCGTGGTCTCCCTCGTCGTGTCATAGGCCGGCCTGGCTCGAAAGGCAGTTGCGTATGCATAGCCAACGATCTCACCTTCGATTTCGAGCACGAGCCACGGGCCCGACTTCATCACTTGCGCGATGCGTTCGGCCATCTCAGTCTCGTCTGGAGGCGAGAGCTCGAAGGAGACCGTCGTATCCGTGACGATTGGCGCGTAAATCGCTGCGATCGCACGTGCATCTTCGGGGACGACCGGGCGCACGATGCGCGCCCTGTCGGCCAAGTCCGGCGACCTATTCGTCCGATCGCCCATCAGAGGATCTCCTCATAAACAGCCTGAAGCCGATCTGACGGCTCGACCCCGAGCTCGGAGGCAAGGACTTCTCTCGCCCGGGCGAACACACGTAGAGCGGCTGCTCGATTCCCCTGGTCTGCGCAGGCCCGCATGAGCTTGATATATCCCGTTTCCCGATAAGGGTCGATCGCGATGAGCTGCTCGGCCGCCGCTCCTGACTGGACCGGATCATCCAACAGAGACCAAGCGTCGGCGACCACTTCGAATGCGCGGACGAGGCGGTTGTGGAAAGCCCGCCGCTGCTCATCGATCCACAGCCCGGAAACACCCGGGAGAAACGGACGGCGAAAAACGGCCGAGGCAACGGCTGCGCCAACCCAGGCCTGACGAGCGTCATCGCGGCGCAGGGCTCCCTCCGCGGCATCGAGCTCTCGGGTCGCGTCAAGGGCATCGACCCAGATGCTCGGATCACGGCGCATTTCGACCGATCCGGCGGATGACACCAACCTCGATCCGTCGTCGCCGGCCTTTTCGAGTGCGCGGCGAACCTTGGACAGTATTGGCGACAGGCTCCGCTCCCAGCCCTCGGGAGGTTCGGCCCACATGATCGATGCCAGCCGATCGCGCGCCATCGCATGGGGAGTCAGTGCGAGCGCCGCCACGGCAATGCGGCCCTGCAAGCCAGGCAGGTCGGCTTCGTCTACGACCCTCTCGGCTTCGAGGGTGACCCTTCCCGTCACATAGATCCGCACCAAGGCATCGCCAACCGTTTGACAACATCGATAACGTAGCGTCGCCTTCGATTGGAGGAAGCGTGGTCGATACAAGCAAGGTCATCGAGTGCCCATGCGGTGTGATCCTGGAGGGCAAAGGCGACGACGCCGTCGTCGTAAAGGCCCAGGAGCATGCTCGTGAGGTTCACGAGATGGAGCTCACCAGTGAGCAGGCACTTGCCATGGCTCGACCCGCATGATCGAAGGAGACGACATGTACAAGCTCGAGTGCGCCCAACTGTTCGATGGATGTCCCGGAGTGGTCGAGGGCGAGACCACTGACGACGTGCTCACCAAAGCCGCAGCACATGCAGCCGATGCGCACGGTCTTTCCGAGCTTGACTCAGAGACAGCCGAGGCGGTTAGGAACGCAATCATCGCCGCCTGACGAAGGCAAGTGATCCTCGCCAACTAGCGCCGAGCCTCCCAACTCCCATCGGTCTCAGACCTGTCTAAGGGCGGGCTTGAGTATGGCGCTCGCCAGTAATCACATCCTGCTGAGCCAGGCCGGGTACGGTCAATCGTCATGGACGAGTTGACCATCGTTGCAGCACAGCTCGAGCGGATGCGCGGGATGACCCGCTACTACCACGAGCAGTTCTTCTCCGACACCCGCAACGTTGTCATCGGTGTCCTCGCCCTATTCGTGGCCGGCTGGGCAATCGCACCACAAGCGTTCCTGCTCATCCCGGTACTCGCGCTGATTGGCGCCAATCAGACTGCCTTCGATGCCTCATACCTCTACTTCGCACGTCACTACGCGAGTGCGCTTGAACGGAGCATCAACGAGAAGTTGGGCGCGAGATGGCTGGTTGGCGCCGAGTTGGAGGACCGCTATCTGTTTCCGCTCTCGGAGCCGAAGATCGTGACCATTCGGGTTGGCTCTGAATTCAGCTGGTTTGGGTGGATGACCGTCCTGTTCACGCTGGCTGGAGCGGTTGCATTCGTCGCGGGATTGGCACTGGGCTGGAGCGTCCTCGAAAACGCGGGTACTGAGTGGACAATCTTCTATTTGGCCAGCCTCGGCTCGCTGACAATCGCGTCACTCGCGACCGGGTACTGGTGGTTCGCCGCTGGCGAGGGCGAGCGTCGTCTGAGAGAGGTCCTCGAGGGACTCGGTCATCCCAACGAGCCTGGCGGAAACGAATGACAGATCTGGTGATCATCACAGGGGCTTCAGGGGGACTGGGCCTCGCCTTGTCTCGATCCGTTCCATTCCCGGCCCGAATCATCGATATCTCCAGGTCAGGACCGCCCGAGAGCTCGGGCATCGAGCACCTCCAAGCCGATCTCACAAACGTGGCTGGATGGGACGATCTCATCGAGGAGATCGTCAGCATCGTCGGCAAGGAAAAGCCGGACCGGGCGGTTTTCATACACAACGCCGGCACCCTCCGACCCATTGGATTTTCCGGAGAGGTTGCACGTGTCGAGTACGAGAAAAACGTGATCCTGAACAGTGCGGCGGGCCAGGTTCTCGGCAACGGTTTCCTCGAGGCGGTCCACGGCTTGGAGGGCACATTCGACGTGGTGATGATCACGTCAGGGGCAGCGAGCAAGGCATACCCGGGATGGTCGGCCTACGGGGCAGGAAAGGCAGCGCTCGAGCATTGGGTTCGAAATGTCGGTGCCGAGCAGCAGATTCGTGGCGGCGTCCGCCTTGCGGCAATAGCCCCTGGGGTCCTCGACACCGCGATGCAGGCCCAGATCAGAGAGCAGTCGGAGGAGGACTTTCCCGATGTGGGCCGATTCCGCGACTTGCATCAGGATGATCGACTGACATCACCCGAAGTGGCGGCGAGCAAGCTGTGGAAGGTGCTGGAATCCGGGTTCGAGTCAGGGACGATCCTCGACCTGCGCAGTATCTGAGCGCGCCGGGTGGTCTTGGAGCCCGAACGGGCCCGAACCCGAGATGCCGTTCCCGTTGCTTTCGAAGCGGGCCGATGGGGGACCCGCCGCTTCCGATGTCATCGTCTTGGGCTCAACTTCCTCCTGTTGGGACCCAGGTTCGGTGGGCAAGCTCAACTCGAATACGCTCCCCGTGGAGTCGGCTCGATAGACCAGGTCGCCTCTCATGAGTCTGGCGAGTTGACGGGAGACCGTCAGCCCGAGCCCGATGGAAGCAGGCTGGGTCGGCGTGTCGTGGGCGCGCACATATGGCTCGAATATGGACTCCCACTGCGACTCATCGAGACCTGCACCGTCGTCTCGCACCGTGAGTCTTGTGACTGTCTCACCATCGATCGTTTCACCCTCGAATGCCTCGATCGTGACAGTTGGACCGCCATAGCGGATTGCGTTCGTGATCAGGTTGCGAAGGATCTGGCGGGTACGAGTCGGGTCGGCCCACACTTTGCCGCGTCCGCCTTCGATCCGGACGTTGTTTTCCGTCATAGCGCCGAGTGCGGCTAGCTCCGCTTCAGCCTGCGACCGCAGGTAGACATCCTGGGGTCTGATCGTGATCGTGCCAATCTCGGCTCTCGCCGACACAAGAAGATCTTCGACCATGTCGGCCATCTCCTGACTCTGATCAGCGATCAGCTCGAGCATCTCGGTGATCTCGCGCACCTGGAAACCCGACACGTTGTCACGCAACTCCTCGGCGAAGCCCAAGACGGCGGCAAGCGGCGTTCGCAGCTCATGGGAAACGCTGGCTATGAACTTGTCCTTGGAGCGGACCAGGTCCTCGAGCCGCCGACGCGCCACGTCGCGCTCCCAGAAGGTCCCCAACATCGGGGCGGCAACCTCCAACATGCGGACTGCGTCTCTCGTCCACTCGGTCTGCCTGTCGACATCGACGAATCCAACGGTCCCCACCCACTCGCCCCCGGAGAAGACGGGAACTCCGAGCACCGAGCGAGCTTCTTCATCGGCTCCCTCGACCACGGCTTCGTCATCATCTGCAACGCGCTGATACGGCCGACCCCTGCTGAGGAGTGCACGTGCCTCCTCGTAGTCGGACCATGACCACTTCTGCCCTTCCCAACCTTCGAAGTCGAATCCGGGAACATTTGCCGATGACACGATCCGGAAGGCCGGCCCGATGTCAGGGTCTTCGAAGTTGATCGAGAGATAGGCCCGGTCTGCCCCGATCGTCTCCCTCAGGGTCTCGAGGGCGGCGGTGAGTCCATCCATTCCGCTGGTCAGCACGAGCGCCCGTGAGCATGAAGCCAAGGCGTGCTCATAGTCCAGCAGCCGGCGGTTGGATTCGAGCGCTCTTGCAAGCCTTTGCTCCACCTCGATCCTGGGAGCTATGTCCGAGAATGTGACTATCACACGGCTCAGATCGGGGTTGCCCATGCGATCGGGGACGGCCCAGTGCATCACGGCCTCGAGAGAGTCTCCACCGAGCGTTCGCCCGGCCAGGTCCAATGCCACGCTTCTGCGGCCCTCCCAGATCGCGACGAACTGTTGAATGAAGGGAGCCAATTCGCCCTCGACGCGGTCGGCCTTCTCAAAGTCGGCGATGAGCTGCCCCTCGGAGGCCGCTCCGATCATCTCGACTGCCGCCGGGTTCGCCCTTCGGATCTTCACTTTCGAGATGAGCCGTCTCGCCTCTTCGGGTCGATCACGGAGATACAACGTCAGATCGGTCACTCCCCTGGATCGCAATTCATCCAAAGCCTTGCCCACCTCGCTGAAGTCCTCTTCCATGATTGCGACCGGGGACGTGTGAAGCATGAGCTCGTTGTTCTCCTCCTCGCTGGCCATCGCGTCGGCGGCGACACGCATCAGGCGCCAGGCGGCAACGCCGAGAGACCCGAGGAGGACCATTGCCAGGGCCATTTCGGCGACTTCCACGTCTGGCAATAGAACCGGGAGCACCGCCATCGAGAGCAGTGCACACCAGCTCACGAACCATGCGGCCCGACGTCTTTCTAGAGAGAAGATGCCGACGAACGCGAAGAACGTCATCGCAGGGATCGTGACCAGATGCGCCGTGCGATCGACGAATGGGACGACCAGGGCCGTACCGGTTGCTATCACCAGCAACGCATGGAATGTGTTGAAACGAGGCAGCTGACGCTGCAAGACGCCCGTCACAGAGATGACCAGACAGAGCGTTGCGAGCACGAGGAGATCTGCTCGCCCAAATACGGTTGCGCCCGCCAGGACGATCAACCCGCATGCCCCAGCGACCCAGATCGAGACTCCGATCAGGATGTTGCCGATGAGCTGCTGAGACGCAGAGCCATGTACACCGGGAGCCGTCGCGTCAAAGTGACCTTTCTCGGTGTTCCCGTCAACGACAGGGCCCACCGGCGTTTCGATCACCTTGCTTTGGGTCATCGTGCCCAGTGCTTGCCGGGGATGTGTTCGTTGATGGGCCCCCATCCGATTCGGGGGAGGCGCGCTGCTACGAAGGAGGCCTTCATAGCTTGACTATCGGCGGGAAACCCCCCTATCTGAAGATTCCCCAAGGCCTGGCAATCGAGATCAGATCGTCTCTCTGAGGACTCCCGTGCTGAGACCCTTGTCGCGGTCCTTCCAGATACCCATCGCCGTGTTCATTGGAAGGAAGCCGAGCTTCAGATAGAAGCCCTCTTTTCCGGGGTTGGCATAGAGAATGATCTTGCTGTGATCACCTGCCAAATCGGTGAGCCTGCCAATGATCGCCCGGCCCAGTCCGCGACCCTGGTGCTCGGGATGCACCGCGACATCTGCGATGTAGGCACAGTCGAGGCCGTCTGCGATCGCCCTCCCGGCACCGACGAGAACTTCGTTCTCGTACACGAGACAGGTGAACATGCTGTTGCCGAAAACCTTCTCCAGGGACTCGGGGGGCTTCTCCCCGAGTGGGGCGATTCGATAGAGATTCGACAGGTCCTCCCAATCGACGTCGTCGATATCGAGAACCCACCTGTAACCACTCATGAAGACTCCTCGAAGGCTTCGGCGCCGGCCGACGAGACGATAGCCCTGCACAAATCAGACGGATGAGTAAACCTGGCGGCCATCGATGTATGTGCCGCTCACTTTGGCACCCCGCAGCGGTCCTTCCACCAGAGGATCACGGTCGAAAACTACGAAATCGGCTGCTTTCCCGACTTCCAGTGAGCCTCTCTCCCCCTCGGAGTGGTTGATCATTGCGGATCCCATGGTGAAGGCGGTTAAGGCGGCGGCGGCCGAAATCGCCTCGTTGGGCCCCAGGGGGCTACCGCCCTCACTGCCGGTGCGGGTGACCGCAACATCGATCTCCTCCATCACATTCGCGGTGGACACGTTCCAGTCGCTGCCCATCCCGATCTTCGCCCCGGACCGAAGCAGCGATCCAAATGGGTATTGCCACCCGTATCGCTCCGCCGTGATGAAAGGCTTGGTCAATTCGATCTGATATTCGTCGTTGCATGCCCAGAGTGGTTGTGCGTTGGCGTACGCCCCCAGGTGAGCGAAGCGGGGGACGTCGTCGGGATGCACGAATTGAATGTGGGCGAGGTGGTGCCTGAGGTCGTTCGGGCCATTGGCTTTCAGTGCGACCTCGAGTGCATCTAGTGCGTTTCTCACCGCTCGATCACCAAGGGCATGGAAGTGGCACTGGAATCCGAGCCGATCCAACCTGGTCACAACCTCTTTGAGTAGATCCGGATCGATGAAGTCGACACCCAAGTTCCCGGTTGGTTGTCTTTGGTCGTCCAGGTAGGAGTCGAGAACCGACGCAGTGAAGTTCTCGGCCACTCCGTCGAGCATCAACTTGACAGATGTCGGCCTGAAGCCGGGCGCAGACCGTTCGCGCCGTCGGGCGAGGTCGTCGATCTGGTCGAGCCCTCGTTCTCGGTCCCACCACAAGGCGCCCACTACGTCACCCGCCAAACGTCCGGAGCCGGCTACTCGGAGATATGCCTCTTGGACCGGCGGGGTGACGGCCGCCTCTTGCCAAGACGTGATTCCGAAACGGAGCATCTCTTCCTGTCCGCGCATGAGGCCCATCACGAAGTCCTCGACCGTGTCGTCAGGTGCGAATCGCCTGACGAGGTTGATGGCGCCCTCGTGAAGGGTGCCCTGAGGGGACCCATCGCGGTTCCTTTCGATGCGACCGTCCGCCGGATCAGGTGTCTCCGACTCTATGCCTGCCATCTCGAGTGCGCGCGAGCTCGCCCACGCTCCATGCCCGTCGGCATTCATGAGCAGCGCGGGGCGATCACCAACGATCCGATCCAGCGACGCGGCGTCCGGGCAACCCCGTTCGAACCAGGCTTGCGACCAGCCGCCGCCGATGATCCACCCCTCTTCGTGCCCTTCCACATAGCCAGCGATAGCCTCGTACGCCTCTTCTGCGTTCAGGCAGTCGTCGAAGTTCAGTCGCAGCTGCTCCAAGCCGCTCGTGGCAGTATGCACATGAGCATCTGTGAAACCAGGCGTGACGAGCACACCCTGGAGCCGAATCAACTCAGTCGTGGGCCCTACCGAGGCCTCGAGCTCGTCGCCACCCACGGCGGAGATGCGGCCATCGGTGACGGCGAGGGCCGAGACGAAAGGCTCCGCCTCGTTTGCGGTGAAGACCCTTCCCCCCAACAGGACGAGGTCGGCATCACCTGGCTCCGGATTCGGGGTTCCTGGCATGGCCGGGGAAGCGTACCCAGAATCGAATCAGTGAGAACCCGGGGAACCGGGGGTTCAACCCCGGCCCCGTGCAGTAGCGCCGTTTCGACTGGTCGAGACTCATGGAACGAGTGGCGCGTGCTGCCCAACGACGAGACCCCCGAGCGGAGAGCCCGCTCGGGGGTCCCGGTCGACCTGGCGGTGTCAGCGGATCTGGCCGCGGATCTCACCCGGCGGATTCGCCACTGTGTGCACGTTGACGTACGCGTTCCCCGATTGGATCGCCTCGATCAGTGCCGACAAGGGCTCACCCTCGAAAGGCCCGATCAGGTCGTCAGCCGTAATGGTTCCCGTGGCCAGTAGCCCGTCCACGGTCACTCCCCCATCGACGAAGCCAAACAGGAACGCCACAACGGGACCGTTCTCATCGGCGCTGCCGAGATGAATGTGGGCCTGTGTCACGTTTTCGATGTTGTGAACGAAGAGGCGGTACTCAATGCTCTCCTCGGAGAGGTTGAACCTCGCTTGGCCGGTGGCACCGGTCTGAACCGGCGGCACTTCGTTCCTCCCGCTCAGCTCTGCACGCGCAATGCGCTCGCCGGCTTCGACCGCTCCAGCGGGAGCGGCGGCGAAGAGGACGAGTGCCAGCACTGTCATCAGTACGGTTGTTCGTCTCAATTGGGCTTCCTTTCGTCGACGCAAAGTGCCCATACCTCTCCCTACGCTCGTGAAGCTGGATTGGTTCGCGCCGAATGCTGATGCGTATCAGCCGATCGAGGCCAACTTCGGGCCTCACGGGGGAGCACTCCACCTCGCTACCGAAGATGAGTCACCCGCGGCGGTGGCTATCTGAGACTGAACGGCGGGTAGCGATCTGTGAGCAGCAAGGTGGCGTAAGCCTGGACCCGAAGCGCCCATCTGCCAACCCCGACCACATAGTCGAAGAGGCCTCGGGGGTACCTGCCGGTGAAGAGGATGGCGAACCAGGCAACGACGATCGCCAGGACAACCCCGATCAACAGGAAGAAGAGGACTATGAAGTGAGGGATCGCCAAGAGCCACTTCACGAGGGGCAGCCAACGGTTGAGATCGCGCTCGACTTCGGGGTATTCGAGTTCCAAGTGCACGGCCTGTTCCTCGACCGTCGACGGGTAAAGGTCTGTCAGAAGAGCTATGTACGCCCAGACCCGAGCACCAAACCGGGTGAGCTCACGTGCGAAGTCGAACCACCATCGTGGATACCGTTGACGGAACACGATCATGAGCATCGTGGCAATGAAGAGCCCGCCCAGGATCCCACCTCCCGACCTCGACCACTCAGAAATTGTCTCACCGGTGTCGGTGACAACCCTCGTGGTAGTCGTCCCCGTGGCCG
>QQVI01000314.1 GCA_003388545.1 Actinomycetota bacterium | reverse complement strand
GTGACCCTTGGGGATTGGATTTCCGCGCCCGTCAATTGGGTGTTCCTCGCCATCGGCCTCATCGTGCTGTTGTCCGGCTTTCGCGTCGTCACGTCGAAGAACGTCGTCCACGCCGCACTGTTCCTTGTGGGGGCGCTGGCCGGGACCGCCGGCCTCTTCTTGATGCTGTCTGCCGAATTCGTCGCCTGGGTCCTGGTTCTCGTCTACATCGGAGCGGTGATCGTGCTCTTCCTGTTCGGGATCATGATCACCCGGGCGCCCACCGGGCTCGACGAGGGTCTCGACTCAGACAACAAGGCCCTGCCGGCATTGCTCTCCCTGGGCCTCTTCGTCCTGCTCGCCTGGTCCTCCGTAGCGGCCTTCGGTGGCGAGGAGGTGGCGTCTCTCGGAGAGCCAACGTCAACCGAGACGATCGCCACCAGCCTCATCGGCCGGTTCGTCATACCGTTCGAGGTGGTCTCCTTCGTCCTGCTCGCCGCCCTCATCGGTGGCATCACAATCGCCCGTCGCGACCTGACGCCGCTCGAAGAGGAAGAGAGGGCTTCGGTATGACATCGAATCGGGGTGTGTCATGCTGGTGAACCAGTTCCTGATCCTGGCTGCCGCCCTCTTCTCCCTGGGCGTCTACGGCCTCCTGGTCCGTCGCAACATCGTGCTGATCCTTCTTTCCGTCGAGCTGATGCTGAACGCTGTGAACATCAACTTGGTCGCCTTCGAGTCGATGATCCGATCGGCCGACGCTACCGGCCAGATCTTCACCATCTTCATCATCACGGTGGCGGCAGCCGAAGTGGGGATCGGCCTCGCCATCGTCCTGATGATCTTCCGTAATCGTCGCTCGGCCGACGTCAGCGATCTCAACCTGATGAGGTGGTGATGGGAGCTTTCAGCGACCTTCTGTTGATCGCCGCCGAGGAGGCGGAGCACGCCGAGATCCACGCCGGCGACGGCGGCTGGTGGGCCGACACCGCCGGGATCATGCTCATCCTTCCCTTTGTCGCCTATCTCCTGATCATCTTCTTCGGCAAGAGACTCAAGTACCAGGGAGGCGAGTTCGCCGTCGGAGCACTGGCGATCAACCTGCTGTGGGCGACGGTCCTCTTCGTCATGAACATGACCGGGGGAGTGCTCGACCAGACGACGTTCGAGATCGCCCGAATCGGCAGCGACCTCGTGTTCGAGCTGGGATGGGTGGTCGATGGGCTGTCGATCATGATGTATTTCCTGGTCAACTTTGTCGGCCTTCTCGTCTTCATCTATGCCCTCGGCTATATGGAGGGCGACGTGCGGGTCGCCAACTTCTTCGCCTCGTTCTCGATCTTCGCCGGGGCGATGCTGGTCCTGGTCGGCGCCCCCAACCTCATCCAGTTGATCGTCGGATGGGAAGGAGTCGGCCTCGCCTCCTACCTGTTGATCGGCCACTACTGGGAGGACATGGACAACGTCAAGGCCGGCAACAAGGCCTTCATGACGAACAAGGTGGCCGACGTCGGGCTGATCCTCGGTGCGATCCTGCTCGGTCTGGCCATCGGCGATTTCGACTTCGGTCACCTCAGCGAGGCAGCCGTCGCCGGCAACGTCGAGCTCAACGCCGTAGCCCTAACCGGCGGGTTCCTCCTTTTCTTCGGAGCGATGGGCAAGAGTGCCCAGTTCCCTCTCCACATCTGGCTGCCCGATGCGATGGCGGGCCCGACGCCCGTCTCGGCCTTGATGCACGCTGCGACGATGGTCACCGCCGGCATCTACCTGATGGCAAGGGTCTTCCCCCTCTTCCAGAACATGGCGCAGGACGCACGACCATGGATGATCGCCATTGGGGCCATCACCCTCTTCGCCATCGGTTTGCTGGCTCTGGTCGCCAACGACATCAAGAAGGTCCTTGCTTACTCGACCGTGTCCCAGTTGGGGTACATGATGACTGCCGTCGCAGCCGGCGGATACACCGCCGGCCTCTTCCACCTGTTCACACACGCCTTCTTCAAGGCACTCCTCTTCCTCGGAGCCGGGTCGGTGATCCACGCCGTTCACTCCAACGACATGAAGGACATGGGCGGGTTGCGCAAGTACATGCCGACGACCTACTGGACCTTCATCGTGGGGTCGCTCGCGCTCGCCGGGATCTTCCCCTTGGCGGGCTTCTGGTCGAAGGACGAGATCCTGGCAACGCTGGGACATGAGGGCTACACGACTGTCATGTGGATCGCCATCGCCGGCGCCTTCGTCACAGCGTTCTACATGACCCGCGCCGTCGCTCTGACCTTCTTCGGGGAGTACAAGGGTCATGGCAAGCCACACGAGTCGGGGAAGCTCATGGCGCGGCCACTCATCGGTCTCGCCATTCCGTCGATCTTCGTCGGGGTCCTCAACATCCCGGGTGTCGATTGGCCCGGAATCGGAAACTTCACCGAGTGGCTAGGCGTACGAGTCGTGGCGATGGGCGACTATCACCCCGAATCGGTTGACTTCGGTCTGGCAGCAGTCGGCTTGGCCGCAGCATTGCTGGGCATCGTCGTCGGCTGGATGATCTGGGGCGCAGACCGCAAGACGCAGGAGGAGAGGGACAGCTTCGCCGTGCCTGTGCTCTATCCCCTTCTTCGACAGAAGTACTACATCGATCACGCCGCCCTCGGGATCGTGGGGGCCACCACAGGGCCGCTGGCCCGGTTCGTCGACTGGACCAACACCTACATCATCGACGGGATCGTCAACGGTGTCGGGGCCCTGACGAGAGGTTTGGGGACATTCGTCTACGGGATCCTCGACCAGCGGGGAGTGGACGGGATCTTCAACGGGCTTTCGGCGGTCGCCGACAGCGCCGGTTCCGGGCTGCGCAAGCTGCAGACCGGACGCATCCAGCAGTACGCGGCGTCTTTCGTTGCAGGGGCGATCGTGCTGGCCGTGGTCTTCGTATTGGTGAGTTAGAGAGAGGCAGATAGCTATGGAATGGTTCGACACCTGGGGTTTGACGCTCATCGTCTTCCTGCCCCTGGCCGGCGCCCTTCTCCTGGGGTTGCTCCCGAGAGACAATGAGGACGCGCTCAAGGGGACCGCCCTCGTGGTGACGCTCGCTGCATTCGGCCTCTCCCTCTTGATGATCACCCAATACGACTTCGGTGGCGGCAGCTACAACACCTATCAGTTCGAGGTCAACGAGACGTGGATCGGTGCAATCAACTCCAACTATCACATCGGCGTCGACGGGATCAGCCTGCCTCTCCTCGTCCTCTCGACTTTCGTGATGGTCCTCTCCGTGATCTACTCCTGGAATCACTGGGAGGAGCCCTATAACCCCAAGGGCTTCCTGATCTTGATGCTGATCCTCGCGACCGGCATGAACGGGACTTTCGTCGCACTCGACCTGGTGCTGTTCTTCATCTTCTTCGAGGTCGTGTTGCTCCCGATGTATTTCATGATCGGGATCTGGGGTGATCGGACACCGAGGAAGATCCCCGGTTTCAGTCGGGAGATCGAGACGAGGCTCTACGCCTCGATCAAGTTCTTCCTGTTCACTCTTTTCGGGTCGGCGTTCATGCTCTTGGGATTCCTCGCCCTCTACTTCCGATCGGGTGAGTTCGGCGATCGCACGTTCGACATCATCCAGCTCACCGAGTTGGGCGGGATGGGAGCCTTCACCGGCACCTTCGCCTTCCTCGTCTTCGGAGCGATGTTCCTCGGGTTCGCCGTCAAGGTCCCCATGTGGCCCCTTCACACGTGGCTGCCCGACGCCCACACCGCGGCACCCACTGTGGGCTCGGTGCTACTGGCTGCGATCCTCCTGAAGCTGGGCTCCTACGCGTTCATCCGGATCTCCATCCCCATCCTCCCCGAGGAGGCGGCGAGCTGGGCCCCTGCGATCGCGATCCTGGCGGTCATCGGGATCATCTACGGCTCGCTGGCATGTTTGGCCCAGACCGACATGAAGCGACTGATCGCCTTCTCTTCGGTCGGCCATATGGGCTTTGTCATGCTGGGCATCGCAACGATGACCGACATCGGGATCAACGCCGCGATCATCGGGATGGTTGCTCACGGGTTGATCACCGGCCTGCTCTTCTTCCTGGCCGGATCGATGTCGCACCGCTACCACACGAGGGAGATGGCCCGTCTCGGCGGCAACATGAAGCTGATGCCGATCATGGGAGGCATCCTCGCCTTCACGGCGATGGCCTCGCTGGGCCTTCCCGGGCTCGCCGGCTTCTGGGGCGAGTTCATGGCCCTCGTCGGTTCCTACAACCCGCTCGACGGGCTGCCACTCGGGGTGTTCCGGACCTCGATGGTGCTCGGCGCAATCGGGACTGTGCTCACCGCCGGCTACATGCTCTACATGCTGCAGAAGGTCAACCTCGGTGAGCCCAAAGAGGAGTGGCTCGACAAGGAGTTCCATGACGTCGACCGGTTCGAGATGACGGCTTGGGTGCCGTTGATAATCCTCATCGTCATAATCGGCTTCTACCCGAGGATCGTGTTCGAATCGACGACCGACACCGTGGTCTCACTGGTCGACACGGTATTTGGATCCGAGATCACCGCTTCCCTCAACAGTGGCGGCTGATCCATGACCTGGGAGATCGACTACCTGGCGCTGGCGCCCGAGCTTGTGATCGTGGTCACTTTGCTCGTCGTGCTGGCCCTCGACCTGTTCCTGACCCGGCCGAACAAGTACTGGACCGCGACCGCTGCGGTCGCCGGCACTGCTCTGGCCGCCATCCCGCTGGTGATTCTGGCCGTCGAGGGCGAGAACGTCTCGATGTTCGAAGGCAGCTATGTAGTCGACGAGTTCGCATTGGTGCTCAAAGGCTTGTTCGTGGTCTCTGCCTATCTCGTGTTGTTGCTGTCGCACCATTACATCGAGTCGGAGCGGTTCTACCAGGGGGAGTACTACTTCCTGCTCCTGGCGTCAGTACTTGGCTCGCTCGTCATGGCATCGGCCCGTGACCTGATCATTCTCTTCATCGGTCTCGAGCTGACCACCGGGCCGTTGTTCCTCCTTGCTGGCTGGCGCAAAGGCGATGCCAAGTCGAACGAGGCGTCGGTGAAGTACTTCATCCTGGGCGTCCTGTCGACGGCGATCCTGCTTTGGGGCATGTCGATGCTCTACGGGCTCACCGGAGAGATCACGTTTGCCGGCCTGGCCACGGCGACCGCTGGCCTGGCTGACGAGCCGGCGATGATCGTGGCCGTGCTCTTCGTGATCGTTGGATTTGCGTTCAAGATCTCTGCAGCACCGTTCCACTTCTGGGCGCCGGACACCTATGAGGGTGCACCCACGCCTGTCACGGCGTACCTGTCGGTCAACTCGAAGGCGGCGGGGTTCGTTGCCTTCCTCCTCGTGATGTACCTGGCGTTGCCCGAGTTGAGCGAGATATGGGCGCCTGCCTTGTGGATCCTGGCGGCGGCCTCGATGACGCTGGGGAATCTCTCTGCCTTGCGTCAGTCGAACATCGTCAGGTTGTTGGCATACTCTTCGATCGCTCAGGCCGGTTTCATGCTCGTGCCCTTCGCAGCGGCAGCGGTAGCCGGCACGAACATCGAGGAGGGTTTCTCTGCAACGGTGATCTACCTGGTGATCTATGCGCTGATGAACGTCGGCGCCTTCGCCACCGTCATCGCCGGCGCCAACCGGACCGCAACCGGCGACATCGACGGCTGGGCAGGTCTGGGCAAGATCGATGCCCGGCTCGGCGTCCTCATCGGGATCTTCTTCTTCAGCCTCGCCGGCATCCCCCCGCTCGCCGGCTGGTTCGCCAAGTTCGCCATGTTCCGGGCTGTCATCCTCGCAGGCGGCACGGCGACCGTGGTGCTTGCGGTGATCGCGGCGGTCAATGCCGTGATCGCCCTGTACTACTACGCCAGGGTGATCAAGGCGGTGTGGCTCGACGACGCTCCCGCCGAGGTCCCCGCCCGCGCCGAGACGCCTCCCTCGGTCTCTCTGCGGTTGGCACTGCTGATCTCAGCTGCCTTGACGATCGTCATCGGCTTCTTCCCGGCCATCGCCACCTTCGTCGGCGACGCCTCCCGGATCATCGCCGCCGGGGGGTAGCGCGTTCCTTAGGTATTACGTCTCATATATGAGGCGGTGGGGAAAAGGAAAGGGACGGGTTCGGCCGGCGCCTCTACCAGTCGTTGCAAAACGAGCAGCGCGCCAACCCGAGGCCACTCGTGGCCTCCTCTCTAGCCTTGCTCGAGGATGCCTCGCTACGTCATAACAGGAGGGCTGGGCACCGGAAAGACCAGCCTCATCGCCGCACTGGGACTCACGTTCGAAACGGTGGCGGAGCCGGCGCGCGAGTTGATCGCCGAGCATCGAGCCGAGGCAGGGCAACAGTCGCTCGATGATCGGCCGGAGCTGTTCGTAGAAAGGCTGATCTCGAGGTCTCTCGAGAAATACTCGGCAGCCAAGGAGTCGACGTTGACCTTCTTTGATCGAGGCTTGCCCGACTGCGTCGCGTATGCAGCAGTCTTCGGACTGGACGTCACACCGGCGATGGAAGCCGCATCGTCGCACCGATATCGGAGCCCGGTTTTCGTCGCATCGCCGTGGAAGGCGATATACACGACCGACGATATGAGGAACGCGACCTTCGCTCAGGCCGAGAAGTTCTACCGGGAGGTGGTCGCGGCATACGAGGATCTGGGCTACGACTTGTTGGAGCTACCCAGGGCGTCGGTCGCCGACAGGGCAGCGTTTGTCATGGCGAGGATCGGCTAGGACAAGACGATCTTGGGCGCGGTCGTGCGCGCCACGAGGCTGCCGGCCTATCGTCTGCTCGTGGAGATCGACAATTTCGAGCCGAGCCGAATTCACCGTTCATGAGCTGAGTGCCGCGACTTGGGAGGAGTTCGCGGAATTGGTCGAACGCAACAACGGCATCTATGGAGGCTGCTGGTGTATCGGCTACCACCCCGAATGTGGTCGGCGAGACATAGACCATCGCACCGTGAAGGAAGAGCGAGTCCGAACCGATCGTGCTCACGCGGCAATGGTGATCGACGAGGGAGGTCGAGCTCAGGGTTGGTGTCAGTACGGCGACCCGGACGAGCTGTCCAACATCAAACACAAGCGGAAGTACGACCAGGATCCGCCGCCTCTACCCGACTGGCGCATCACGTGCATCTTCGTCGACCGGAAGCACCGGGGGCGTGGCATCGCTCGGGTTGCTCTCGAAGGCGCACTCGACCAGATCTCAAAGCGCGGCGGGGGCCTGGTGGAAGCCATCCCCGAGGTCACGGCAGGGCGGGATGCGCAGGGCCGTTTCCTGTTCAGCGCCACGGCCGAGTTGTTCGAGGAGTATGGCTTCGAGAAGATCCGGCAGGTCGGCAAACATGCGTGGATCATGAGCAGAGAAGTCGATCCCGCTTCAGATCCGCGTTCCTTAGGTATCACGTCTCATATATGAGGCGGTGGGGAAAAGGAAAGGGACGGGTTCGGCCGGCGCCGTTTCTGGTCGCCGTAGCTATCAAATATGAGACGCCATACCTAAGGAATCTCAACTCGAGAGCGCTGGCCACGCAGTCCACTCACACTTCCAGGTCGACGATGACCGCTTGGTGGTCGGAGCCGAAGACCGGTTCGACCGTGGCGCCGATCGGCCGTACGCCGCGACCAAAGACGTGGTCGATGCGGAGCAATCTGGGCCAGCCCGGCCGCCAGCTCCAGGTTCGCTCCGGATCTTCGGAGGCATCGGCGACCAGGTCGTCCCATCGCTCGATGAGTTGGCGGTACAACGGCCAGGAAGGGCTCGAGTTGAAGTCACCGGCGAGCAACAGATGATCGGCTTCGACCTGATCGGCCCAAGCCATCAGCGCTTCTAGCTGATCCCGCCGCTCCCGGAACGATCGCCACCAGGGAAACTGGATCGGGTTCGACATGTGAAATCCGCCTGCCACGAGAGTCCGACCATCGAGTTCCAACCTGGCGTACGTGCCGGGGCGCCAGGGGATCTCCACCGAGCCGCACTCAGCGGGGAGCTTCGAGGCGACCCCCCGGCCCTCGTACTCCTCGCTGGGATAGAGGAAGTGGTGCTCGAATCGCTCCTCCAGGAGTTTCGACGGGCCCTCTGTCATCTCCTGCAGGAACACGAGATCCGGATTCACCCGATCGATCAACGCGCCGAGTTGTTCGGTATCGGACTCGTCTTCGAGCACATTGGCGGTCATCAAGCGGATTCGGGTCATGATGATGGACGGGGCGGTCGACCGCTCAGCCCTTGCTCCTGATGTGGCCACGATGCAGCGTGTGGAACTCCCGGTCGAGAAGCGACCAGAGCGTGTGGTCTACCCAGTTGCCTCTGATCAACAACTCTTCGCGAAGCGTCCCCTCCTTAGTGAAGCCGAGCTTTTCGGCGACTCGTGTAGAGGCGTTGTTGCCAACCGCGATCCGCATGATCACCTTGTGGAAGCCGAGGTTGCCGAAAGCCTGGCCAAGGATGGCGTCGGCTGCCTCGGTGCAGATGCCCTTCGAGGTCTCGTCGCTGCGCACCCAATAGCCAATCTCGGCGATCTTGCCGAGCTTGGAGACGGTCCACATCGAGATATTCCCGAGATGCCGATCCGGGTCGTCTTGGTGGCGAATCGTGTAGTCCCAGGCCCGCTCTTCCTTCCATGCCTGGACCGAGTCTCTGATGAAGGCACTGGCGTCGCCGCTCTGGTAGTTGGTGCGCGCCCAGGGAAGCCACTCGTTGAGATCGGGCAGAGAAACCCTGATCGCATCGTTGAGTGCCCCCGTGTCCTTCTTGGAAAACCGGCGGATCAGGAGTCGCTCTGTCTCGATTCGTGAAGCGGGCACCGCAACAGCCTATCCGAGCAGAGACGATGTCCAACCGCCTCCGTCGTATCCTGATCAATCCATGTGGGATCAACTCCACCACGTCGACACACATCCCGAGCCCGGAGACAAGCCTCAAGCGGCGGTCCTGATCCCGCTCTATGAGGACGGAGACGGGGACATACGCATGATCCTCACCAAGCGCCCCGACACCATGCCGACCCACGCCGGCCATATCTCATTCCCGGGCGGAAGGCCCGACCCCGGCGATGATGGACCCGTGGGAACGGCCATCAGGGAGGCACACGAAGAGGTCGGGATCGATGCCGAGCAGGTGGAGGTGCTCGGCTTCCTCGAGCCGATCGACACCGTCGAATTCACTCTGATGGTGGTTCCGGTCGTTGCCAGGATCGCCACTCCGCTCGACCTGGTGCGCTCAGAGCGAGAAGTTGAGAAGATCTATCACCCCAGGCTGTCCGACCTCGCCGACTCCGCTCAGTGGGCGTTTGTCCCTTGGCAGTCCTGGAAGGCCTGGTACTTCGACTTGGGCGGTGACACACTGTGGGGAGCCACTGCCCACATGGTCCGACTTCTGCTCCGTTTGGACTGATCTTCCAGGTGTAGTTGCGGGCGCAACGGGTATAGACTCTCCAGGCGCTGGTGATTCATTCTTGAACCGTAAACGCATTCTCTTTCTCGTCGGGGCCGCACTTGCACTGTTGTTCGGTGCCGCGGCCTACTTGGCCGCGTCCACCTGGGGTGACGTGCAGCGTGTCTCGATCGATCGCCCTCAGGCGGCATCGGAAGATGGTGGCCCTGGCCAGGAAGATCTCGAGCCCGGGGACCCGTCGTACTCCGACGGTGAGATCACCGTCCCACCTTCAGGTGACGGGCTCGATGTCGCGATCCTCGTGGGCTCGGATTCCAGGCAGAGCCTCGACGACACGGAAGGCTTTGGTGACTTCGAAGGTCAGCGTGCCGACGTCATCATGGTGATGATCAGGGACCGTTCCACTCAGAAGGCCGGGATCATGTCGATTCCGCGCGATCTCTGGGTCGACAGCGTCTGCGAAGACGAGGGCCAGTGGAGGATCAACGAGACCCTTGAAGGTTGTGGGTCGCGCAACGGGCCAAGCGTGCTCGTCCAGACCGTGGAGGAGCTGATCGGCGTGCCCGTGGACCACTTCGCGATGGTCGACCTCGCCGGATTCCAGGATGCTGTCGACGCAGTTGGGGGATATGAGATTTGTGTAGAGAACCCGGTTCGCGACTCCCGCGCCGATCTCCAACTCCCTGCCGGCTGCACCGATGCCGATGGTGAGCAGACATTGGCGTGGCTTCGCTCTCGACACACCCAGGAGCTCACCGACGATGGATGGCAGACCATGGAAGGCGTCTCCGACCTGGTGCGAAACGAGCGGCAGCGTGAGTTCCTCATTGCGATGATGGGCCAGATCGCTGACTTCTCCAATCCTCAGGACATCATCGGCATCGCCCAGGCGGTGGCTCCTTTCGTGACCGTTGACGACAATCTCTCGATGATGGACGCCGTGGGCCTCGCCACCACATTCCGGGGCTTCGACGACGATTCGTTGGTCGAAATCGAGCTTCCGGTCACCGACTATGTCGCCGACTCTGGAGCGGCCGTCCTGGTCGTAACTGCAGATCCCGAGCAGCTCGTCGACGAATTCCTGTCGCCCACCACCGCCGAGAGTGACCTCGGCGACGCCGGGTGACCCGACTGCCACCCGGACAAATAGAGACCCGGCGATTTCCGATCGTTGGGGAGAGAGCACCCACTGAGGACCTGGCGGCCGACCCTTCTTCTTGGAGCCTCACCATCGATGGCCTCGTCTCCAGCCCGCTCGAGATCGACCTCGACTCGTTCCTGTCCAACGCAGACCAGAGCATCCGCTTCGACGTGCATTGCGTCACGTCGTGGACCAGGTTCGACACCGAGTTCACCGGGGTCCCACTGTCGAACCTCCTCGACCGAGCCGGGGTTGCCCCCGACGCACGGTTCGTCTCCTTCGTCGCCTACAGCCAGCGAGACCACCACACGTCACTTCCACTGGAATTGGCCCGTAGCAACTCGTGGCTCGTCCATTCGGTAGACGGCGAGCCGTTGCCTCTGGAGCACGGCGGCCCGGTACGGGTCGTCACCCCGGGCCGTTACTTCTACAAATCCCTGAAGTGGGTCAAGCGGATCGAGCTGCTCGCCGAGGACCGGCTGGGATGGTGGGAGGAGAACTCCAGCTACCACAACAACGCGGATCCGGCCACAGGCACCGAGCGCTTCACAACCGGATCTCTGCGACCTGAGCAGCTTCGCCGGTTCCTCGAAGCTCCTTCCTACGACAAGTATCGAACCAGGGTCATGCTGGGTCTCGATCTCCGTGAGTGGGCTCCAGCGACGCGCGATCTAAGTCGGCTCTACCTGAAGAATTGCGACCTGCGGGGGGTCGACCTGTCGGGATCCGACCTGAGGGGCTCCAATCTGTCGCTGAGTGACCTGCGGGGTGCAAACCTATCGGGGGCCGATCTGTCAGCCTCCGATTTGGAGGGAGCCGACTTCTGCGGGGCCGATCTCACGGGTGCTGATCTTTCGGGTTGTGCTCTCTCGGCCACGCGGTTCACCGGACCTGACGGCGGTGCATCGGTGTCAGGGGTGGTCCTCGACGGAGCCTGGGGCTTGCTCGAGGATCAAGAGGCCTACCTGCGGGCGCAAGGGCTCCTCTGATGCTGCTCGACGATTTGGTGTCGGTTTCCGACGCCGTCTCCAGCACGAGGTCCCGGTTGAAGAAGACTGAGCTTCTGGCAGGCCTCCTGGCGAGACTGACACCTGAGGAGGCGCCTGCGGCCGTCTCGTTTCTCAGCGGGGCACCCCGGCAGAGCCCGATTGGAGTCGGCTATGCCACGGTGGCCGCGATAGAAGCCGAGCCAGCCGCTGAGCCCACCCTCGAGGTTCTGGATGTCGATCGAGTCATCGCTGAGATCGCCTCGATGTCCGGGCCGGGATCGACCGGGGCGAAGCGAGACCACCTCATGGGCCTCTTCGAGAAGGCGACCGAAGACGAACAGGCCTTCCTTCGGGGGCTTCTCCTCCGCAACCTCCGCCAGGGCGCCCTCGAGGGAGTGATGGCCGATGCGGTAGCAGTTGCCCTCGATGTGCCTTCGCCGCGGGTGCGGCGAGCCGCAATGCTGCGGGGAGACCTCGTAGCGGTGGCAGCCGATGCCCTGTCCCTCGGTGTCGAGACGTTCGGAGAGGCATCACTCCAGCTCCTCACGCCTGTCCAGCCCATGCTGGCCAAGACCGCAGAGACAGCATCAGATGCCATCGGTGCGTTGGGAGAAGCCGTGGTCGAGCAGAAGCTCGATGGGCTCAGACTCCAGGTACACCGTGACGGAAGTGACGTCGCCGTCTTCACCCGCAACCTTCGTGATGTCACGGCGGGAATGCCCGATGTCGTGTCTGCGACGCTCGATCTGGATGTCGATTCGGTGATCCTCGACGGGGAAGGGCTTCTCATCGATGCCCAAGGAGCGCCTCTTTCGTTTCAGGACTCCATGAGCGGTATCGCGGAGGCATCAGGCACGAACCTCACTGGATTCTTCTTCGACATCCTCCATCTCGACGGCGAGGACCTGATAGACCACCCCCTCACGGCTCGGCGTGCGGCTTTGCAGCGAGCCGTTCCGGAGAGGCTGCGGGTCGGCTCGCTCGTGACCGGCGACCCGGATGCGGCCGAGGCGTTCTTCGCGGAGTCGGTAGCGAGAGGATTCGAGGGAGTGGTGGTCAAGGACCTCGAGCAGCCGTATGAGGCCGGGAGAAGAGGGTCGGGCTGGCTCAAGGTCAAGCCAACACACACTCTCGACCTGGTGATACTCGCTGCCGAGTGGGGCTCGGGGCGTCGCCAGGGTTGGCTCTCTAACCTCCATCTCGGTGCCAGAGACACCGAGGGTGGTTTCGTGATGCTCGGCAAGACATTCAAGGGCCTCACCGACGAGATGCTCGACTGGCAGACCCAACGCTTTCTCGAGATCGAGCGGGAGCGGCGAGGCCATATCGTCTTCCTCGAGCCGAAGATCGTCTACGAGGTCGCATTCGACGGGGTACAGCGGAGCACTCGCTACCCGGGTGGCGTCGCTTTGCGGTTTGCCCGGGTCAAGCGTCATCGGGAGGACAAGGGCCCTGCAGACGCCGACACCATCGACACGGTGAGGAGCCACCTCCGTTGAAGCCCTCCCGTTCGTTCGGTAGGCTCACGTCATGTTTTCGAAGAACTGGCGCCGGTGGTCCAACCCCTAGGCTGGCACCGCGCGCGATCCGACCGTCGGCGGCGCCGCCCCGACGGTCTTTTTTGTGAGTTTTCGAGGTAGAGAGATGACAAACAACAAGCGAGTGTTCTCCGGGATCCAGCCCACTGGTGAGCTGCACCTGGGCAACTACGTCGGTGCCCTGAAGAACTGGGTCACGATGCAGGATGAGTACGAGACCATCTATTGCGTCGTCGACCTGCACGCCATGACGATTCCCTATGAGCCCGATCAGCTCCGTGCCTCGCGGATCGAGACAGCGAAGATGCTCCTGGCCGTGGGGATAGACCCCGACCGGTCGCTGCTCTACTTTCAGTCGGATGTGCCGGCTCACTCCGAGCTCTCCTGGATATTGAGCACCCTCACCGGGCTCGGGCAGCTCGAGCGAATGACCCACTTCAAGGAGAAGGCCGACCGGGCCGGTCAGAACCTCGGTATCCTCGCTTATCCCGTGCTTCAGGCCGCCGACATCCTCATCCACAAGGTTCATGCGGTCCCCGTTGGCGATGACCAGGCGCAGCATCTCGAGCTCACCCGCGACGTGGCCGAACGGTTCAACCAGCGCTTCGGCGAGGTGTTCCCGATACCAGAGCGGATAACACCGGAGATCGGCGCCAGGGTTATGTCGTTGACCGACCCGACCTCGAAGATGTCCAAGTCGGACCCAAGCCTGAAGTCAAGGATCCTCCTCACCGACTCGGCCGACCAGATCCTCAAGAAGGTCAAGTCGGCGGTGACGGACACCGGGACGACCGTGTCATACGACCGGGAGGAGAAGGCCGGCGTATCCAACCTCCTGGAGCTTTTCTCCTTCTTCACCGGGCGATCGATATCCGATCTTGCCGAGGAATACGCCGACTCGGGGTATGGCGCGTTCAAGATCGCCGTAGGCGAGGCGATTGCCGACGGGCTGTCACCGATATCCAAGCGATACCACGACCTCAGTGACGCCGACGTCGCAGAGCTGATGTCCCGTAACGGCGCCACTGCGAGGGAAAGAGCCGAGGACGAGATGGTTGCCGTTCGGGAGGCCGTCGGGCTCTCCTGAGGCCGGCTCAGCCTGCGTTGAGCACCTCTGGAGGCAGGAGGAGCACTATCGCGGCCAGCAGGTTGAAGCCACCGTGGAGGAAGATTGCGGGTCCGAGCCGTTCGCTTCGAAGGGTGACCCAGGCCAGGATCATCCCGACTATGAACAGTTGGGGGAGCACGACGGCGGCGGCGGGCCCGAAGTTGTCCGTGGCCAGGCCCAGGACGTGGAAGAGTGAGAACACCAGCGCGCTGACCACGATGATGAAGCGTCGGGAGCGGTTGATCATCGTCTGAATGAGGACCCCACGGAACGCCAGCTCCTCGGTGATCGGCGCCAGCACCACCGAGATCAGTAGCGAGGAAATCCGAGCCCCGCTCGATTCCAGCTCGGAGATGGTGGAGCCGACCTCTTGTGCCGGGCCACCTTCGGGGAAGAGGTAGAGGACGAGCGGAAGGAAGAGGAGCGAGAGGCCGAACTGGAGGCCGAGCCCTGCGATCAAGTAGCCGGCGTCACGACCCCGGACCTCGAAGCCGAGCGACCCCTCGGGCTTGGAGCGGTTGAGCAGCCACAGGACGAAGAGGTGCCCGGCGTATTGGCCCGCCAGAGCGAGCAGGATGAAGTACTCGTCGCTCGCTGCGACGATCCCGATCACGGCAAACACCGCTGTACCGAGGAAACCGCCGAGCATGACGAGTACGAAGTCGATGATCGACCACGTGCGAATCACGTGGAGAGAGACTACTTCCTGGGTGGGTCTGGGCTGTCACCCTCCACTGTTACTGTGGGACGAACAGCACATCGGCGGAGGATGTAGTGGAGATAGAGATCGGCATTGGCAAGTCGGGACGTCAAGCATTCGGCTTCGATGACATAGCAATAGTCCCATCGAGGCGCACCCGGGATCCCGACGATGTCGACATCTCCTGGCAGCTGGACGCCTTCAAATTCGACCTGCCCATGATGGGCTCGGCCATGGACTCGGCCATAAGCCCGGACACGGCCATCGCGATAGGAAAGCTGGGTGGCCTCGCCGTGCTCAACCTCGAAGGCCTCTGGACCCGCTACGAGGACCCGACGCCCTATTTCGAGGAGATCGCAGAGCTCGACAACGAGAAGGCAACTCTGCGGATGCAAGAGATCTACCTTTCGCCGGTCGACCCCGATCTGATCTCACAGCGTGTCGCCGAGATGAAGCAGGCGGGGATAGTCACGGCAGCCTCGCTCACCCCGCAGCGGGTGAGGGCCTGGGCGCCGGCGGCGCTCGGCGCCGGCCTCGATATCCTGGTGATTCAGGGCACCGTCGTCTCGGCCGAGCACGTCTCCAGTCGCGAGGAGCCACTCAACCTCAAGGAGTACATAGCCGAATGTCCCGTGCCTGTGATAGTCGGTGGATGTGCCAGCTACTCCACCGCGCTTCACCTGATGCGCACCGGAGCAGTCGGCATACTCGTCGGTGTCGGCCCCGGTGCTGCCTGCACCACCCGGGGGGTCCTCGGCGTTGGGGTGCCCCAGGCGACGGCGATTGCCGATGCCGCCGGAGCCCGGATCCGCTATCTCGATGAGACCGGAAGGTATGTCCACGTCATCGCGGACGGGGGAATGCGTACCGGCGGCGACGTTTCCAAGGCGATCGCCTGTGGCGCCGATGCCGTGATGATCGGCTCTCCGCTTGCCTCGGCCACCGAGGCCCCGGGCCACGGCTACCACTGGGGCATGGCCACCTTCCACCCGACTCTTCCCCGTGGGGCGAGGGTCCAGGTCGGCGACCGTGGCACGCTCCAGGAGATCATGGTGGGTCCTGCGCATGAGAACGATGGCAAGCTCAATCTCTTTGGTGCCCTGAGGGTGTCCATGGCGACCACCGGGTATTCGGACGTGAAGGAGTTCCAGAAGGCGGAGGTGATGATCGCCCCGTCACTGCAGACGGAAGGAAAGTCGCTGCAGAGGAGCCAGCGGGTCGGGATGGGATGAGCGCCATCGAGTACGACGGCCCGTCCGTCTTCGTCCTCGATTTCGGCGCTCAATACGCGCAGCTGATCGCACGCCGGGTCCGTGAGGCCCACGTCCACTCCGAGATCGTGTCGAGGGAGATCTCTGCCGACGAGATCCGGCGGCGTCGCCCGGCCGGGCTGATCTTGTCCGGAGGCCCGGCATCGGTGTATTCCAACGACGCCCTCAAGATGGATCCCGGCATCCTCGAGCTGGGCATCCCCGTGCTGGGCATTTGCTACGGCCATCAGCTCATGGCGAGCATCGTCGGCGGGCAGGTGTCGAACACCGGCAATGCCGAATTCGGCAAGTCGATGCTGCAGGTAACAGCCGACAGCCTCCTCCTCCGCGAGCTCCCCGAGGAGCAGCAGGTTTGGATGTCCCACAACGACGAAGTCACCGTGGCGCCGCCCGGCTTCGAGGCCGTTGCCACGACGGCGGGCGCATCGATCGCAGTCATGGAAGATCGCGACCGCCGGCTATACGGGGTCCAATTCCACCCGGAGGTGGGACACACCCCTCGCGGGTCGGAGATCCTGAAACGCTTCCTGTACGACGTCTGCGAGCTGGCGCCCAATTGGACGAGCCACTCGATCATCGAATCTCAGGTCGAGGCGATCAGGTCCCAGGTCGGCGAGCAGCGGGTGATCTGCGGACTATCCGGCGGGGTCGACTCGGCGGTTGCAGCTGCACTCGTGCATGAGGCGGTCGGTGGTCAGCTCACCTGCATCTTCGTCGATCATGGCCTGATGCGGGAGGGTGAGGCCGAGCAGGTAGAGGAGACTTTTCGGTCACACTTCGAAGTCGACCTGGTCCATGTCAAGGCCGCTGATCGATTCCTCGAGAAGCTGCACGGTGTCACCGAACCGGAGGAGAAGCGGAAGATAATCGGCGAGGAGTTCATCAGGGTGTTCGAGGAGGCAGCGGCTTCGGTTGGCGACGCCGGATTCCTCGTCCAGGGAACGCTCTATCCCGACGTGATCGAATCGGGCTCGGCCACGGCGGCCACTATCAAGACCCACCACAACGTGGGCGGTTTGCCCGAAGACATGCATCTCGAGCTGGTCGAGCCGCTCCGCGATCTGTTCAAAGACGAGGTGCGAGCCGTGGGGGAGGAGCTCGGTCTGCCCGAGGACATCGTCTGGCGCCAGCCATTTCCTGGCCCGGGCCTGGCCGTGCGGATCATCGGCGACATCACGAGGGAGCGCCTCGATCTGCTGCGCGCCGCGGACCACATCGTCACAGAAGAGATCAAGCGCGCCGGTCTCAACCGAGAGATCTGGCAGGCCTTCGCCGTACTGCCGGCGGTCAAGACGGTTGGCGTCCAAGGCGATGGAAGAACCTACGCATATCCCCTCATCATCAGGGCGGTCACATCGGAGGACGCAATGACAGCCGACTGGGCCAGACTGCCTTACGAGCTCTTGGAGAAGATGTCGCGACGTATCATCAATGAGGTCCCGGGGATCAATCGGGTCGCATATGACATCTCCAGCAAACCGCCCGCGACGATCGAGTGGGAGTAGGCGCGCAACCCCTATTTCGCCAGCCCGTGCCCGGCGTTCGGCTGATATCGAACAAAAACCCTGGTTCGAGCGCCTCAAAGGCCCCAGATTCGTTCAAGAGATCCCCCCTCTTGCCGATACCTCAAAAAAGGCCAGGAAGAACACTTGGACATGAATACTCCGGAGCTCACTCGGATCTTTCGCGAAGAGCTCCAACAGCGATCAGACCGGCTGGTCGCGGGGGCTCGATCTCTACGCGACCGCACCCTTGCGGCTGCCGACGTCCCTGACCTGATCAGGGATGCCCACACCATCAAGGGCTCTTCCGGCCTGCTCGGGCACAACCGCATTCGCGAGGCGGCCACCTGCCTCGAGGAGCTGTGGCGCGGAGTCTCGGAAGGTCGCGCACCCTCTAGCGACGTCATGGTCGCGATGGAGGCTGCCGCCGGTCGTCTGCCATCTTCTCTGGATGACGATGGCGAGGAGCTCTCGAAGCTGACCAGACGTCTTGCCGATGGGCTGGACGAGTCGTCGGAGGCGGGAGAAGTGCTCACTCTCCCCGGGCCGGAGTCGGGCTCTCTCGGCGGGCTCCTCTCTTCGGTCTCGGAGTCACTCCTCGGAGGGGTCACCCGTGTCGACACCGGCGACCTGTACCGCCTCATCAACCGGGTCGTTGAAGTCTCCCTCGACGCCGACGCCCTGGCCGATCTGTCGCTCGTGTCGATCGAAGGCGCCGACCCCGACATGTTCCGCCAGGCGTGGCGGGTACAACTCGAGAAGCTGAGCCAATCGATCGCCGAGATCCAGGACCAGGCAGTCGCCCTCGCCGATGTGAGCTTTGGCGAGGTGACCTCCACGTTTCAACAGTTCGTTCGGTACCTGGGCCGCCGGATCGGCAAGGACGTGCGCCTGGAGCTCAGTGGCGAGCCCATTCATCTCGACCGTCAGATCGTCGACATGCTGCGGGAGCCGCTTCGGCATCTGTTGGTCAACGCCGTCGACCACGGGCTCGAGGATCCGGACCGGCGTGTCTCGCTGGGCAAGCCCGCCACAGGCACGATCACCGTCGCCATTCGGTCTGTAGACGACAAGGTCGAGATATCGGTGTCGGACGACGGGGCCGGCATCAATTGGACCAAGGTCTCGAAGGAGGCCGAGGATCGCGGCATGGCCCCTCTTCCCACCGATCTGACCCCTCTGCTCTTCCACCCAGGTTTCTCCACCATCGATGTGCCCACCGAGTTCTCAGGATCCGGTGATGGCCTGTCTGCGGTGAGAGAAGCAATCGAACAGGTCCGCGGGGTGATCCGAGTCGAATCACAGCGTGACAAGGGGACCACGGTCGTAATGACCCTTCCTGTGTCAATGGTCCTCCAGAACGCCGTGATCGTCGCGTCCGGGGACCAGTTCTGGGGGCTGCCCGAGGCATCTGTCGAGGCGTCGATGCCGTTGTCCAAGGCGGAGATCCAATCGACCCCTTCAGGCCGGGTGCTCCGGTTTGCCTCGGGCGACGTCCCTTATGTGTCCCTCGCCGAGGCGGTGGGGGCCGAAGACGACGAGGAGGTCGACGAGCAGGAGATAGTGGTGGTCAACACCAGGTTCGGCCTTGTCGCCGTATCGGTTGACGAGCTCGTCGACCGTCGTCGGGTCGCCGTGAAGAACCTGGGGCCGATCCTCGAAGGCCCGGGCCATGTCACCGGTGCGGCGCTTCTCGGCGCCGGTCAGGTGCTTGTTGTCCTGGACCCGAACTACCTGGGCATGGTGGCGGGACGACGCCCCCGGCCGATCGACTCCAAGCCCCGTGTCCTGGTGGTCGACGACTCAGCAGGCGTGCGTCAGCTCCTGTCGGCCACGCTCAACGGCGCAGGATTCGACGTCACGGTGGCCGGTGGGGCGCGCGAAGCGGTCATGGCGATGGCCGAGCTCGACTTCGACGCCCTCGTCGTCGACTATTCGATGCCGAGGTCCAATGGCACCGAGCTGGTGCGCGCGTTGCGCGGGGCGGACGTCACGGTGCCGATCGTCATGGTCTCAGGCGTGGCAACCGCCGAGGAGAAGCAGGAGGCTTGGCGGGCGGGCGTCGACGCATATCTCGACAAGTTCGACCTTCGTCAGGGCGTCCTCTCCAGCACGATTCGCCGTCTCATAGGCATGGACGAGGCATCGGCCGCCAACGGCTCCGACGCCAGCTGACTAAATCTCAATTACGTCTCCAGCCTGCCGATACTCTGATAGTGATGCTTGAGTTGCCGCGTCTTCCCGACCTGGTGGCGTACGCACTCCCGATAGTGGGTCTCGCTGCGGTCATCGTCGCCCTGCGGATCACGGCGGCCGGGCGCAAGCGCGAGAAAGAAGTCCTGCGGCTCTCCGAGGAGGCCCACACCATCAAGAACGACTTCGTCGCTCTGGTAAGCCACGAGCTGCGGACCCCGCTCACTTCCATCGCAGGTTTTGCCGACACCCTCGTCCATGGCTGGAAGGAGCTTCCCGAGGCCGAAGTAGACGAGTTCCTCAACATCATCAACGTCCAGGCCGTGTATCTCGGAGACCTGGTCGAGGACGTGCTCGTCATCCCGAGGCTCGAAGCAAACCGGATGCGGTTCTACCCGGAGCTGTTCGATCTGGGTCAGCTGATCGAAGACGTTTCGGCCATGGTGTTCCCGACCGGCGGTGGCAAGATCGCCGAGGTCACGCTCCCCGAGGGTGTCCGGGTCAAGGCGGACAAGCGCCGGGTGCAGCAGACGCTGCGAAACCTCCTCGAGAACGCCCGGAAGTACGGCGGCGACCAGATCATGGTGGAAGGTTTCGTGATGGGGGACCAGTACATGGTGATCATCGCCGACAACGGTCCGGGCGTGCCGGACGAGGAGACCAAGAGGGTCTTCGAGAACTTCGAACAGGTCTCCAAGGGTGATGCGCGTGAGAGCACGGGTATCGGCCTTGGCCTCCCCATCGCTCGGCGGCTCGCTCGGGCCATGGGCGGCGATGTCTGGTACGAGCGGAGGTTCCCGACCGGCGCCCGCTTCTGCTACTCCCTTCCCCTCAAGCGAAGGGTGTTCGAAGGA
Organism: Actinomycetota bacterium; assembly: GCA_003388545.1. GTDB lineage: Bacteria > Actinomycetota > Acidimicrobiia > Spongiisociales > ZC4RG35 > MA-ANB-1. The sequence continues at coordinate 14,741 of QQVI01000314.1, read as the reverse complement.
GATGGCCGGCCCGGCGAGCCCGAGGCCCTTGGCGGCGCCGAAGTCGACGTGGACGACCTCGTCGCGAACAACCCGTGATCACACGTTTGTGATTCAGTCGGTCCCAGCCGGTACTATCACGCTGGATGCAGCAGGCAGAGTGGTTCCTCGATGATGTGCCGGCTGACTCGCCGCTGTTTCGGGATCTGAATCCGACCCAGCGCGAGGCAGTAGCTGCCACCGAGGGCCCAGTCCTCGTCGTGGCGGGCGCAGGGTCCGGTAAGACCCGGGTCCTAACGTATCGCATCGCCCACCTCATCCGCGACCACAACGTCGCCCCTTCGTCGATCCTGGCGATCACTTTCACGAACAAGGCGGCCGACGAGATGAAGGGGCGGGTCGGCCACCTCGTCGGCGGGATGGTCAACTCGATGTGGGTCTCGACATTCCATTCGGCCTGCGTCCGCATCCTCAGGCGCGAAGCATCCCGTCTCGGGTACAAGTCGGGCTTCTCGATTTACGACGAGGCAGACTCGCTGCGGCTCATAAAGATCGTGCTCAACGATCTCGACATGGACACGAAGCGGTTCCCGCCGAGGCAGATCAAGGCCGCCATCTCCAAGGCCAAGAACGATCTCGTGGACTTCGACTCGTTCGCCGACCAGAGCGACGGGTTCTATCACGAGCAGGTCGCCGACGTCTACCGCCTGTACCAGCAGAGGCTGCTCTCGGCCTCGGCCATGGACTTCGACGACCTCCTCATGATCACGGTCGAACTGTTCGGGGCGTTCCCCGATGTGCTCGAGCAGTACCAGGAGCGCTTCCGCTACGTCCTCGTCGACGAGTACCAGGACACCAACCGGGCTCAGTACATGCTGGTGAAACAGCTCACCGGGAAGCACCGCAACCTCTGCGTCGTCGGTGACTCCGACCAGTCGATCTACAAGTTCCGGGGGGCCGACATCAGGAACATCCGGGACTTCGAAAAGGACTATCCGGATGCGCGTGTGGTCATCCTCGACCAGAACTACCGGTCGACCGAGACGATCCTCAATGCGGCCAACAGCGTGATCGCCAACAACACCAGTCGAACACCGAAGAACCTGTGGTCCGATCGGGGCCAGGGCGAGGCCATCATCCGCTACGAGGCCGAGGATGAGCACGACGAGGCGGGTTTCGTCGTCGATGAGATCGAGCGCCTGCAGAAACAAGGATTCAACCTCGCCGACATAGCGGTGTTCTACCGGACGAACGCCATGTCGCGTGTCATCGAAGATGTATTCGTTCGCCGGGGGATCCCGTACACCGTTGTCGGGTCGGTCAAGTTCTACGACCGCAAGGAGATCAAGGACGCCGTCGCCTATCTCAGGGCGATCATCAACCCCGACGACGAGGTGTCGGTGAAGAGGATCATCAACGAGCCGAGGAGGGGGATCGGGGCCACGACCCTGGCCCATGTCGACCGGTTCGCGCAGGCCAATGGGATCACCTTCGCAGATGCGCTGCGAAGGGTCACCGAGATCAGCCAGCTCAATTCTCGGGCTCACAGCGCAGTCGCCGAGTTCGTCGCGATCCTCGACCTGATCCGCGACAAGGCAAAGGAGTTCGGTGTCGAAGGCGCGGTTCAGGCGGTGCTGGACGACACGGGCCTCGTTGCCTCTTTGGATGCCGAGAAGACCATCGAGGCCATGGGGAGGGTGGAGAACCTTCGTGAGCTGGTGGGAGTCGCCTCCGAATTCGAGAGCTCGAATGAAGGCGCCATCATCGGAGACGAGGAATTCGACAAGCTCGACAATCTGCGCCGACTCGAGATCTTCCTGGAGTCGACGGCTCTCGTCGCCGACATCGACGAATGGGAGGAAGGAGCGGGCGCGGTCACGCTGATGACGCTGCACACCGCCAAAGGCCTGGAGTTCCCGATCGTCTTCGTGGTCGGGATGGAAGATGGAGTCTTCCCTCACATGCGCTCGCTGGGGGATCCGGCCGAGCTAGAAGAGGAGCGTCGTCTCGCCTATGTCGGCATCACCCGAGCCCAGGACCATCTCTTCCTCACTTCTGCTTGGAGCCGCATGCTCTTCGGCGGCTCCAACTACAACCCGCCTTCGCGATTCCTCAAGGAGGTTCCGGACGAGCTGGTCAAGAAAGCTGGCAAGAGGCAGCGGCGCTCACCCGTCGACCGGGCTTCGGCCAAGGGGCCACGGGTCCAGGTGGATCCGTCCCAGATAGCTGCCGGGGATCGGGTCCGTCATGACAAGTGGGGGCTGGGAACGGTTCGGGAGATCGTCGGTCAGGGCGATCGCGCCGAGGCCGAGGTCATGTTCGACACCCAGGGCAAGAAGCGGCTGCTACTGGCTTGGGCTCCGTTGGAGCGGGCCTAAGTCAGGGGCTCTCTAGGCCTCCTCCACCCGTTCCAGCAGCTCGTTCCAGCTCTTCGAGAACTTCTCGACACCCTCGTCTTCCAGGGTCTGAACCACGTCGGCGTAGTCGATTCCCAACGATTGCAGCCGGGCCAGGTCGACACGTGCCTTCTCGATATCGACGGCGGTGAAGCGCTCCGGTGATGGATCCCCATGATCCTGGTAGGCGTCGATCGTGTCGATAGGCATCGTGTTGACGGTGTCAGGGACAACGAGGCTCTCGACATACAGCAGATCGGAATAGTCGGGGTTCTTGGTCGACGTGGATGCCCACAGCGGCTTCTGCCGTCGGGCGCCTTCCCTCTCGAGGGCCTTGAAGCGGTCGGAGGAGAAGAACACCTCGTAGTCGCCGTAGGCTGCCCGGGCATTGGCCACCGCGGTGACACCGAGGAGCTCGTCGGCCTCATGCGAGCCATGCTCCTCGAGGCGGCTGTCTACTTCGGTGTCGAACCGTGAGACGAAGAAGGACGCCACCGAGAACACCTTCGATATGTCGCCACCGGAATCGCGAAACCTCTCGAGCCCCGTTACATAGGCGTCCATGACCTCGCGGTATCGCTCCAATCCGAAGATCAGGGTGACGTTTATGGAGATGCCCTCGGCGATGCATTGCTCGATGGCTGGGATGCCTTCGGGCGTGGCCGGGATCTTGACGAGGAGATTCGGCCTACCGATCTGCTTCGACCAATCGCGGGCTTCGGCGATGCTCGCCTCAGTGTCGTAGGCGAGAAGAGGTGACACTTCGACCGACACGAAGCCGTCGGTGCCTTTCGTCTCGTTGTAGACGTGGAGCAACTCGTCGCAGGCTCTGAGCAGATCGTTTGCCATGAGAGTCTTGACGATGTCTTCGGCCTCGGCTCCGGCCTCCTTCAACGAGTGCAGCTCGTCGTCGTAGTCGGTTGTGTCGACGATCGCCTTCTCGAATATGGACGGGTTCGACGTCACACCGGTGACGGCGTCCTCCTCGATCCTGCGTGACAGCTCGGCGCTGTCGAGCATCTCCCTGCTGATCTGATCCGACCAGATGCTCACACCAGCTGCGGCCAGACCATGAAGATTCGACTTTGTCATGTCCCCAAGCGTAGGGGATCGCGGGGCTTCCCCGAGCTGGCCCCTTGAGCATTCCTTAGGTATGGCGTCTCACATTTGATATGCAGGGAGTTCGGTTCAAGCGCCCCGGCCACAGGTCTTGTTCTATTTCCCTGACGACTCATATATGAGACGGAGAACCTAAGGAACGGGACACGATTCTCCTGGCCAGAGGTAGGCAACTACGCTTCCAACCCGGAATGCCCCGCAGGATTCTTATTGCCAAGCCAGGTCTCGACGGCCACGATCGCGGGGCGAAGGTCATCGCCAGGGCGCTGCGAGATGCCGGTCATGAGGTCATCTACTCCGGCTTGCATCAGACGCCCTCTCAGATTGCGGAGACGGCGGTCCAGGAGGATGTGGACGCCGTGGGGCTCTCCTCACTTTCGGGGGCGCACAAGACCCTCTTCCCCCAGGTGGTCAATCAGCTCGCCTCGCGGGACGCCGGTGACATCGTCGTGTTCGGCGGCGGTGTGATCCCGGATGCGGATCACGAGATGCTGAGGGAGGCGGGGATCGTGATGGTCTTCACACCTGGCACACCCCTCGATCGAATCACCGAGTGGGTGGCCGAGAACGTCCCGTCCAGGCTCGAGAAGGAAGGAACCAGTTGAAGATTCACGAATATCAGGCCAAACAGCTGATGGGCGGCAGAGGCATACCGGTGCCCGACGGCCAGATGGCCACGACCGTCGACGAGGCAGTCGGCGCAGTCCGCAAGCTGATCGAGTCGACGGGGAACCCAGTCGTCGTGCTCAAATCGCAGATTCATGCCGGTGGGCGGGGGAAGGGAACTTTCAAGGAGCATCCCGACGTCCGCGGGGTGAACGTGATCACTGCCGGGATCGATGGGGGCGTCGAGGCGGCCGAGGAAGCTGTGCGCGACCTCGCCGGCAAGATGCTCGGATCGACCCTCGTCACGGTGCAGACCGGCGAGGACGGGAAGGTCGTCAATCGGCTCTATCTCGAACAGGGGATCGACATCGACCGGGAGCTCTACCTTGCCGTCCTCCTCGATCGCTCGGTTGGTCGCAACATCGTCATGGCCTCCACCGAGGGTGGTGTCGAGATCGAGAAGGTCGCCGAGGAGACGCCGGAGAAGATCCTGCGTCAGGAGATTGACCCTGCGGTCGGCCTCTTGCCATTCCAGGCCAATGCCCTGGCCCAGGGTCTGGAGCTCGAAGGCGATGCAGCCAAGAACTTTGGGAAGTTCGTGACTCTCTTGTCCAAGATGGCTTCTGAGATGGACACCGATCTCATCGAGATCAACCCGCTGGTCGTGACGACGTCAGGCGATGTGATGGCCCTCGACGGGAAGATGGCCTTCGACGACAACGCTTTGTATCGCCATCCGGATGTCGCCGAGATGCGAGATCCGACCGAGGAGGATCCTGCCGAGCTCGAGGCCAAGGCTGCCGGGTTGAGCTACATCAAGCTGGACGGCACCATCGGCTGCCTGGTGAATGGGGCGGGTCTCGCCATGGCCACGATGGACACGATCAAGGCCGTGGGAGGCGAGCCGGCGAACTTCCTCGACGTGGGTGGCGGAGCAGACGCCGACCAGGTGTCGAAAGCCTTCGAGATCATCACTGAAGACGAGAACGTCAAGGGGATCTTCGTGAACATCTTCGGGGGGATCATGCGATGTGATGTCATCGCCAACGGGATAGTGGAGGCGGTGGAGCGGGTCGGCCTCCAGGTACCGCTCGTGGTCCGGCTCGAAGGGACGAATGTCGAGCTCGGCAAACAGATCATCGAAGAGTCCGATCTCTCGGTGGTCAGCGCAGACAGCCTCAAAGACGGAGCAGAGAAGATCCTCGAGCTGACGGGGGAGAGTCGATGAGCATTCTCGTGGACAAGAACACCAGGGTGATCGTCCAGGGCTTGGGCAAGACGGGCCAATTCCACACGGAGAAGGCGATTGCATACGGGACCAACATGGTCGGTGCCGTTCATCCCTCACGCGCCGGGACGACCATGACCTTCGAAGGCGAGACGGACCACTCAGGCGTACCGGGCCGCGATGACGAGTTCTCCGTCGAGCTTCCCATCTTCGGGACCATGGAGGAGGCAGTCGCCGAGACTGGGGCCAACGCATCGGTCGTCTACGTTCCACCACCATTTGCGGCAGACGCCATTATGGAGGCTGCCGCCTCGGGCGTGGATCTGGTGGTAGCAATCACCGAAGGCATCCCTGTCGCCGACATGATCAAAGCGAAGCGGTACCTGCAGGGAGGGAATACCCGTCTGGTCGGTCCCAATTGCCCCGGAGTCATCACACCGGGGGAGTGCAAGATCGGGATCATGCCCGGCTACATCCACGAGAGAGGCAAGATTGGCGTGGTGTCCAGGTCAGGAACCCTGACCTACGAAGCCGTTCATCAGTTGACGCAGCTCGGATTGGGCCAGACCACAGCAATCGGGATCGGAGGGGACCCTGTGAATGGGACCAACTTCGTGGATGTCCTAGAGCTCTTCGAGGCCGACGACGAGACCGAGGGAGTGATCATGATCGGAGAGATCGGGGGGACGGCTGAGGAGGAGGCTGCCGAGTTCGTAACCCTCGCGGTGAGCATTCCCGTTGCGGGTTTCATTGCGGGCACTACGGCCCCGCCCGGCAAGCGGATGGGGCACGCCGGCGCAATCGTGTCGGGTGGAAAGGGGACGGCCGAGGCCAAGATCGCGGCGATGGAGGATGCCGGCATCGTGGTCGCAGAGACGCCGTCCGACATGGGGGAGGCGATGCTTCGTGCCCTCGGCTGACCCGCTGCAGATAATCGTCTCCGAGGGTCGGCGCCTTGTCGACACCGCGAGAGCAAACCTGGACGCGCCCATCCCTCAATACCCGGAATGGACGATGGAAGGTCTGGTCGCCCACACTGGGGCGATACTGGGTCGCACCACCCTCGTGTGCCGGGACCGGCTCACCGAGCGACCCAGCTCTCCGCGCCCTGGCGAGGACGACGACGTCATCGAGTGGTTCGAGGGCCAATTGGCCGGAATGGTCGAGTTGCTCGAGACCACCGACCACGAGATCCCCGTGTGGGGTTTCGGCCCGAAGCCCACAGTCGGGTTCTGGGTGCGTCGCATGCTGATAGAGGCGGGGGTCCATCGCTGGGATGCACAGTCAGCGGTTGGTGAGCCCGAGCCTTTGTTGGACGAGGTGGCGGTCGCTGGTCTCGAAGAGTATCCCGAGATGTGGTTCCCGCGCCTCGAGGGTGTTCAGACACTGCAGATGATCGCATCCGACCTCGAACGGAAATGGAAGTACGGCGACGGGGACCCGGCCGCGACCGTCGAGGGCTCGGCTTCCGACCTGTATCTTCGGCTCATGAGCCGACCCTCACCGGTGGTGTTGCCCGATGATTGGGCGGCGGCAGTCGACAGCCTCGCTCCGCCCCCGAAGTGATCCCGGGCTAGAACCTCTCCATGTCGGCGGTGGCGTAGCCCACGACTGCCGAGTCGGCGTTGCGGACCGACTGGAGTGCGACCACCAGCTCGTCGACCCGGCTCCCGGGCACGGCGACAGTCAGTTCGTCGTCGCCCATCCCCGTCCGGGCTCTGGAGAGAGCACAACCCATCGATGCGGCAATGACACCCTTGTTGGCGGCGCGGGGGAGTATCTGACATTGAGGCTTGCCGGACCATTCCACCTCGACCGCGTCGTTGATGGCCATCATCTGCTTCGGGGTGATGCGGAGAAGCACGACATCGGGCTCCGAGGACGCCTCGCTCAACGGGCCGTATCTGACGCCGGCAGGGCGCCGGTTGAGAGCCTCGACCCCGGCGAATGCCTCCATCGTGACCCACCCCACATCGAGCAGGGCTCCGACGTCTGACTTGTCGATGATGTCCTCGGCCCCGGCAAACCCGTGTGTGAAGAGCCCCACGGAGCAATTCCCGTGATCCTCGACCATGGTGTCAAAGGTTGATTCATGGCCGTGGATCCAGAAGACGCAGGGGGCGGCCGCCCTCCCGCTTCGACCGTCTTCGGTCGGCTCCGACATGGGCGCGTCGAATCTAGGCACGCCATTGCTCGAAGTCTCGTCGAGGAAGGTGATCGCTACTGGCTCGAACTCGAGCCCGAGTAGATCGTTCAGGGTGGCGCTGGCGGCGGCTGTCATATGTCTCCGTTCACTGTTCTCGCTCTGATGACGCTAGCGGAGTTCAGGTCAGGCACAGCAACTACGGTCTGCGACCCGGCGCCCGAGCTCCCATCACTTAGACTGCGCCGCCATGGAATGGATAATCGCCGGAGCGGCCGTCCTCGTCGCCATATTCGTAATCGTCGTCTACAACAGCCTCGTGCAGTCGAGGAACCGGGTCGACAACGCCTGGGGTCAGGTGGAGGTGCAGCTGAAGCGTCGGTATGACCTCATTCCGAACCTCGTCGAGACGGTGAAGGGCTACGCCACCCACGAGAAGGACACGTTCGAGCAGGTCACACAGGCGCGCTCGAACGCCCAGGCGGCCAGTGGGCCTCAGGAGCAAGCCGGCGCCGAGAACTTCCTGACGGCGGCGTTGCGGCAGCTGTTTGCAGTTGCTGAGGACTACCCGGAGCTCCGGGCATCCGAGAACTTCGCTTCGCTCCAGGCCGATCTTGCGGATACCGAGAACAAGATCGCAGTTTCACGTCAGATCTACAACGACACCGTTCTAACCCACAACAACCGGGTCCAGCAGATCCCGACCAACCTGGTCGCAGCGGTCACCGGCTTCGAGACGAGGGAGTTCTTCGAAGGCGGACCCGAGGCGGAGGAAGCGCCCAGCGTCAGCTTCTGATCGAACCCAATCGGATGAAACGGCTCTTTCTCGTCCTCTTCGTCGGGGTCCTACTGATCCCGGCTATGCCGGCCCAAGCCAAGTCGTACTGGATGTCCCACGCTGACGTCGACATCACTGTCAACGACGATGGCTCTCTCGATGTCGTGGAGCAGCTCACTTTCGACTTCTCCGGCAGCTTCAGCGGCGCCTATCGCGACATTCCGTTGTCGACCTCGGCCGAGATCAGTGATATCTCTGTGGGCGATGAGCGCATCGACTACGAGCCGGGCGGTTGCACGACACTTGGCTGCACAAGCTCGCCACCTGGCACCTATGGCGTAGAGCTGTACCCAAACTTCGTCCGCATCGTTTGGCACCACTCATCATTTGACGAGGAACGCACTTTCCGGCTCTCGTACAAGGTGACGGGTCTGGCCGTGGCGTGGGACGACGTGGTCGACATCAACATCAAGGTGTGGGGGGACCAGTGGGCGGTTGGCCTCGACAGCCTCGATGCCCGTATGCATCTTCCGGACGGCCTGAGCGAGGGTGATGTCAGGGTGTGGGGCCATCCATTTGGGGTCAACGGCGTCACCAGCCTCGGCGAAGACGGGGTCTCGCCAACGCTCACGGCGAGCGGCGTTCCGTCGGAGCAGTGGGTCGAGATGAGGGTGGTCATCCCCACCTCGTCGCTGGCTTCCACCGAAGGGGCTCTTCGGATATCCGACGATGGGCTTGAGTCGATCCTCAACGAGGAGGCGGAGTTCGCCGAGGACGCCAATCAGGCGCGGCAGGCGGGGCGGACCGGGGTGATCCTGGGAGCCTTGGCGGTGCTTCTTCCGGTCGTCGGCCTCGGGGGATATGTCTATTACGGGTTCGGGCGGGAGCCCAGGGTGGCATACGACCGCGAGTACGAGCAGGAGCCTCCATCGGAGCTGAGCCCGGCAGAGGTCGGAGCTCTGCTCAGCCAGGGCGGTGTCACCGAGCGGGAATTCACCGCGACGCTGTTCGATCTCATCCGCAAGGGGGCCATCGTGGCGGAGCCCTCGCAAGTGGTCAGAAGTACCTGGGCGGGGTTGCGCCAGGAGACCATCTCCGACCTGACTCTCTCCCTGGGGGAGACACAGACCGGCTTGCGGGACTTCGAGCAGTCGGTGATGACAGTGGTCCGTCGTGCCCTCGATACCGGGCCCCGGCCGCTGCATGAGTTCAGGTCGGCCATACGGGACGACGCGGCTGCCAACGCCGAGACCTATCAGACCTTCAGCGAGCGAGTCCGATCGGCTGTGAAGCGTTCTGGCCTGATCCAGGATCAGGGGAGCTCCATAGCTGCCCTCATCGGGGTGGCGCTGGTCGCGGCGACGATCGGGGCCTTCTTCCTTCTCCCTGCCTTGTTGCGGGACCGGCCGGGAGGAGACACGATCGTGGTGTTGACACTGATCGGGCTGGTGCTCGGCACGGTGATCACCATTGTTGTGATCAGCTTCCGAAGGGTTCGGGTGCGCCGCAGCAAGGAAGGAGCCCTGGAGGCGGCGCGATGGGATGCCTTCCGTTCTTATTTGCGTGACTTTTCCCGCCTCGAGGAGGCGCCGGCTATTTCGCTCGACCTTTGGGACCAGTACCTGATCTATGCCATCGGGTTTGGTGTCGCCGAAGAGGTGCTGGAACAGGCCCGTCTCCATGCTCCCGAGGTACTGGAGCAGACCTCATCGATCTACTGGTACGGGAACCACGGGTACACCGGGGGCAGCACCGAGAACGCCTTCGCCGGCATCCAGTCCGCCCTCTCCGGCGCCTTCACCCCGCCCTCCTCCTCGAGCGGCGGCGGTGGCGGCTTCTCCGGCGGTGGCGGCGGCGGAGGTGGTGGTGGAGGAGGAGGCGCCTGGTCACCACCCGCGTTGACACTCCGCTTCCTTAGGTATGGCGTCTCATATTTGATAGCTACGACGATCAGTAGAGAAACGGTTCAGACCGGGCTCGTTCCTTTTCCCCACCGTCTCATATCTGAGACCTGATACCTAAGGAACGCGAATAGATAGTCCCCGGTTACGGCCCTGGATCGGATAGCGTTTCCTGGTATGCGGCGCGTTCTGCTCGCTGGGCTCTCCACCATTCTGATTGCCGTTCCGATGGCGGCATCTGCCGACGTGTCCGAATACCCGGTGTACGACGGGGACCAGTTCACGGAGCTCTACGAATACGCCACCGAGAATGTCCTCCCGAGGCTGGACGCTCCCACGGGCCAGACGACCATCACGGGGGACTCGACCCTCGACGCCAGGATCTGGGAGCTGGCTTTCGCTCGCGGCTACGTTCTTCGCCCCGTGGCGACGGGGGGCCTGGCGACCATCGACGGCGTGCCGATGCAGCCTCAGGCGGCCGAGGCATGGGCGAAGCTGAAAGCGGCAGCCCGAGAGGCAGGGCTGCAGTTCATCGTCTCCTCCGCTTATCGCTCGCCTTCCGCACAACGCACCCAATTCCTCTCCAAGCTCCAGGGCACCTCGGATTCGGCGATCGAAGCCGCACTCACCTGGTATTCGGTCCCGGGGACCTCGAAGCACCATGGCGGGTATGCCCTCGACTTCAGGTACGCCAACGGGACGTTTGGCGAGTTCCGGTACACGCCCGATTACGAGTGGCTCGCAGCCGACAACTTCTACAACGCCAAGCGATTCGGCTTCATCCCCTCCTACCCCGATGACGTCAGCGGGCAAGGCCCCAACCCTGAGCCCTGGGAATTCGTGTGGGTCGGGGTCGAGCTGATCAAATGCGGAATACCGGTGGATCCCGGCTCGATCGGCCCGAGCCAGGGCCCGGCCGCCGCGATTGTCTCTGATGTCGCGAGCTGCCCGGGCGTCCTCATCGACCCGGGCGAGGTGATCGAGGGGATGCCCACCTGGTGGCACCGTCTCGCTTGACGGTTTGATTCGTTTCCAACGCTGATTGGTGGGAAGATCGCGGGTACTCACGCGGTTGTCCATGTTTCACGCCCACCGGACGTTCTGAGAGGTTTCATGGCTGGTCAGGTCACCGTCGCAACCGACGGTCGTCGCTCACTTGGGCGAGTCGAATTCATCACGATCCTCGCGCTGATGATGTCGATCACGGCTCTGTCCGTAGATCTGATGTTGCCGGCCCTGGGAGCGATCCGGGAGGACTTCGGCCTCGCACCCGACTCGACCGCGGTCGCCGGCCTTGTCACCACATACATACTGGGAGTCTCGCTCTCGCAGCTGGTCTATGGAGTCCTCTCCGACCGCTACGGGCGGAAGCCACTGATCTACGCCGGCTTGTTCGTCTATCTCCTCGGCGCCTTGGCCTCCGTGCTTGCACCGTCACTGGGTTTCCTGCTGCTTGCCAGGTTTGTCTGGGGTCTCGGCGCTGCCGGGCCGAGAGTGCTGACGCTCTCAGTGGTGCGCGACACCCACGAAGGAAGCGAGATGGCCCGGTTGATGTCGTTCATCCTCGCCGTCTTCATCCTGGCTCCGGTCGTGGCTCCCACAATCGGGGCCTTCCTCACCGACTGGATCTCCTGGCGGGGCGCCTTCGCCTTTGCTGGGGTGATCGCCCTCGTACTCGCCGTCTGGGCAATTCGCCTGCCCGAGACCCTGAAGCCGGAGAACCGCCGAGACGTGCATCTTCGCAGCATCATCGAGTCGGCCCGCATCGTGCTGACCAACCGTGTCACTGTGATGCTCACGCTGGCCCTGACGGTGCTCTTCGGAGCCTTCCTCTCCTATATCGCCAGCTCCGAGATCATCTTCACCGAGGTTTTTGACGAAGGGGAGCGCTTCCCACTGATCTTCGGGGGAGTTGCCGCCGTCCTCGGTGTTGGGATGCTGGCCAACAGCTGGGCCGTGGGACGTTTTGGCCTGACGCGGCTCATCAAGATGGTGATGATGGCTTACGTGGCCGCCGGCACGGCCTTCGCCGTGCTCGGAGTCGCCACTCAAGGGACACCGCCGTTGTGGGCTTTCCTCGTCAGTCTGTCCGCCATCGTGCTCTTCCAGTCGTTTCTCATCCCGAACCTGAACACGGTGGCGATGGTGCCGATGGGCAAGGTCGCCGGTATTGCCTCAGCGATCATTGGAACCGTGTCAACCGGCCTTGCCGCCATAGTCGGAGCTCTGATCGATCAAACCTTCGACGGGACGATCCTCCCACTCAGCCTGGCGTTTGCTGCGGCGGCGTGGGTCACGTTCGGACTTGTGAGAGCGGCCCGAATCGAGACCGTTGACCACCCGGTTCGTCCTCGGGAGACCGAGCGTCTCGATGTCGTGTTGCGATCAGCGAATCTGGCCGGTGAAGAAGCGTCAGACATCGATGTGGCCGATCACGAGCCGTCCGGCTGAGATCACCTTGTCGACGAGATTGGTCCCCGGTCGATAGGGGATGTGGGTGGGCGATGGGGCGTCCAGCACCACCATGTCTGCGGGCACTCCCGGTGTGATCAGGCCCTTCTCGTCGTAGCCGAGCGATACGGCGCCCCCTCTGGTGGCAGCCCAAATTGCCTGCTCCGGGGTCAGGCCCATCTGCACCACGGCCAGGGAGATGATCGGCGCCATGCTCTCGAAGTAGGAGGTACCCGGGTTGCAGTCGGTGGCCAGAGCGACGGTGCATCCGGACCTCCACAACATCGGCCCCGGGGCCTGAGAGGAGCGCAGCGTGTAGCTGGCACCGGGGACGAGTACCGCAGCCACTCCCGACTCCTCGAGAGCAGCAGCGTCCTCTTCGGTGGCGTTGTCCAGATGGTCGGCGCTGGACGCAGACAGCTCGGCTGCGAGCATCGCCCCACCGCTTCGCGACAGCTGCTCGGCGTGGACGCGAGCCCCGAGGCCGAGCCGGGAGGCCGCGGTGAAGATCTCCCTTGCCTCGTCGACGTCGAAGACACCGTCTTCGACGAACACGTCGCAATAGTCCGATAGGGGCGCGGCGGCAGGGAGCATCTCTTCGATGAGGAGCCGGATGTAGGCGTCGCGCCGTTCTTTGAACTCGGTAGGCACCGAGTGCGCGCCCAGGAAGGTCGTTTTGACAGTCACAGGCAGCTCCCTGCCGACTCTCCTGGCCACCCGCAGCAGCTTGAGCTCGGCTTCGGGCTCGAGGCCGTAGCCCGACTTGATCTCGATCGTCGTTGTCCCGGCAGCCAACATCCTCCGAACCCGTGCGGCTGTCAGATCGAACAGCTCCTCTTCGGTTGCACTCCGGGTGGCTTCGACTGTGGAGAGGATGCCTCCCCCCTCGGCCGCGATGTCGGCGTAGGTGGCTCCACCGAGCCGTCTGGCGAACTCGGCTGACCTGTCACCGGCGAAGACGAGATGCGTGTGCGCGTCGACGAATCCCGGTATGACCGCCTTTCCTGCACAGTCGATGTGGATTCGCCCCTCTAGGCCAGGGGCATCGTCATCCGACCCGGCGTAGATCACCCGTCCGTCCTCGACTGCCACTACGGCGTCGGAGATCACCGGACCGGCGTTGGTGACCAGATGACTGATTCCGGTGAGGAGGAGGCCGGACATGTCAGGCTGTCAGCCGGCCCTCGCCGATGAGCTCGGCGACGGCTTCGATCTCGTCGCTTGTGGACCGGTCCTCGGTCAGAGGGGGAACGATGTCGCGTACCAGCTCGACGATGCCGCCCGTTCCCGGCGCCGGCTTCAGAGGCGCCCGGTACTCGATTCCCTGAACGGCGCAGAGGACTTCGATCGCAAGGACCCTCCTCACATTGTCGAGGATCGGGAAGAGCTTCTTGCCTGCCCCCCAACCCATGGAGACGTGGTCTTCCTGACTGCCGGACGTGGGCACCGACTCGACCGAGGCGGGGTGGGTCAACACCTTGTTCTCCCCGACCAGAGCCGCCTGGACGTATTGAGCGATCATGTATCCGGAGTTCAGGCCCGGGTCCGCAGCGAGGAAGGGCGGGAGCCCGCCCGACCGGGCAGGGTCGAGGATCCTGTCGGTCCTTCGTTCCGAGATAGAGGCCAGCTCGGCCACCGCGATTGCGGCGAAGTCGAGGACAAACGCGAGCGGCTGGCCGTGGAAGTTCCCCGCAGAGATCACTTCGCCAAGGTCGGGGAAGACGATGGGGTTGTCGACGACCGACGCCATCTCCCTGGTCAGGACCGACTCCATGTGATCCAGCGTGTCCGTGACCGCCCCATGGACCTGTGGAGCGCAGCGAAGGGAATAGGCGTCCTGGACCGCATGCTCGAAATCGTCGGCATGGCTCGATCCGATCTCTGAACCCGAGATGAGGGCGGCGATCCTCTCGGCCGATCTCGCCTGCCCGGGGTGCGGTCGGAGCAGGTGCACCTCGGGTCGGAATGGTCGCGAGCTGCCCATGAGTGCCTCTACCGACAGGGCGCAGGCCACGTCGGCGACACCAACCAGGTGGCGTGCCCGATGGAGGGCCAGCACGCCCATGGCGGTCATGCCCTCTGTGCCGTTGAGAAGAGCCAGGCCTTCTTTGGTCTTCAGCCGCAGAGGCTCGAGGTCGGT
>QQVI01000299.1 GCA_003388545.1 Actinomycetota bacterium | reverse complement strand
GGCCGCCCCATTTTGACGGAGTTCAACAATGACTGATATCCATAGTCTGCAAAATACCGTCGTCGCGGTCTTCGAATCACCTGATGACGCCAAGGCGGCCGCCGAGCAGCTTGCGTCAGCCGGATACGAGATCGAGGTACTTCAAGGAGAGGAAGCCAGCGACCACCTCGACCCCGAGGGAGATGAAGGGATCTGGGCATCCTTGAAGCGTCTCGCCTCGGCCCTGGGCGACGAGAGGCGGATTCTCAATCGTCTTGATCGTGAGGTTGCCGAAGGCAATGTGGCCGTATCGGTCGACATCGAGGACGGCGACGCCGCCCCTGCCATCAAAATCATGCGGGAATGTGGTGGCCGATTCATCTGGAAGTTCGGGGAATGGGCCTTCACGCCGATCGAACTCTGAATCGATTTGAAGCCGGCCGGCTCCGACTCTGAACACGGTGATACCATTCACACGATGAGGGGCCTCACGATCGATCGCAACCATTTCGGACCGGACTGGTCGTCGCTCGCCGTATCTGGCGAGATCGATCTGGCGACCGTGGACGAGCTCGACAAGGAGATCAAATCGGTTCTCGAGTCAGACGGTGGAAATCTCGCAGTCGACCTGCGGACATCTGATTTCATGGACTCGACCGGGCTGAGGTGCCTTGTCATGGCCGACCGCTCTTTCCGGGAAGCCGACCGAAAGTTCGCCCTGGTCGTAACGAACGGGCCGATCTCGCGCCTTATCGACCTGAGTGGCGTGGACTCAACGATTCAAATCGTCTCATCTCCTGATGAGTTGCTGACCTGAGGCCTTCAGTCATCAGGTAGGGCCAGTTCGGCCCAAACCGTGCACATCCCCTCAGGCTCGATTCCCCATGAGTCGGCCAGCTTGTCGACGATGGATAGACCCAGGCCGTCACCCCTTGGGTGGTCTGTGTCGAAGCATGGCCCGTTGTCTGCGACTTCCAGGCGTATCTTTGCGCCTTCCGAGCGTACCGAGACGAGCAAGGATCCATTGCCCGCGTGGCGAACGCTGTTGCTCACGAGCTCGGAGATGACGAGGGCGACGTCGTCGAACCGGGGGCCGAGCTCACCTTTGATCTCAGCTATGCGCTGACGCGATATTCGAGGGGCATCCTTGGTCGAGTCGAGTCGCATCCTCAGTTCAGCCATTTGGTCACTCAGACCCATTACTCAGATCCCCACCGATCCTCAGAATACGAGGAACATGGGTGCGGGCCAATCGCACAAAGCGAGCGCACTCAGTCGCCTTCATCCAGTTTCTCACGCAGCGCGTCAATCGCCTTGCTGAGAAGGCGGGAGACATGCATCTGTGATATCCCGAGGATGTCTCCGATCTCGGTTTGAGTCATGTCTTCTTCGAATCGGAGGCGAAGAATCTGCTGCTGGCGCACAGGAAGCGTCTTGATCGCCTCGGTGATCATGATCTTGTCTTCTCGATTGAATTCCGAGAGATCGTCGTCTTCGAGCCTGTCGAGGAGAGTCAACCCGGTTCGCTCGGTTGGCTTCTCAATGGAACTCGATGAGTAAGCCCTCCCGGCCCGTCTAGCCTCGTCGACCGCCGCAGCGTCGATCCCGATCTCATCCGCTACCTCGTCGTCGGTTGGCGGCCTATTGAGGCGTTGGGTCAACTGCTCGGTGGCGCGTGCCACTTCGAGCGATCGCTCCTGGAGCGTGCGGGGGACTCTCACCGACCATCCCCGATCGCGCAGTAGCTTCTTGAGCTCTCCTGAGATGGTCACCGCCGCGAAGGGGCGAAGGTCGCCGTACGAATCGTCGAATCGTTGGATTGCCTTGAGAAGCGCCATCTGGGCAACCTGGCGCAGGTCCTCGTCATCTATGCCTTTGCCGCGGTAGCGCTTCGAGATGGCCTCCGCGAGATCCCCATGACGTCGGATCAACTCTCCAGAGAACGATGACGGGTCCTCGGACATACGATTGAACAGGTCTTGATCGCTCAGGTCGGGCGACAGGGTCACCGACCCTGGAGTGCGGAGCACGAACCACACGTGCAGCCGGCCGTTGTCAAAATGAGTTCCCCAGCGGCGCGACAGCCTCTCGGCAACGAGATGCCCCACACCCTGGCCGGCGCCATCGATGCCGGCCTCTGCCTCATGCGACACAGTCACCTTCAACCCGACCGCCCGGTCTTGTTCCAGAGTCAGTTCGATCTCTCTCGCATCAGGGGCGTGTTGAATGACGTTGCCAATCAACTCCGTCACGAGGAGGTCGGCTTCCGTTTGGCGCATCGAGTCGAGAGTCGCGTTCTCCCTGATGAATCGGCGAGCTATGAACGCAGATTCCGGATCATTAGGCAGCTCGGTCCGGATTGGCTTGGTCATCGTGATCGGCATGTTTCTACCTCTTTCGCTCCTGTCAACCGGGAACGCGGGTCCCCCCACCGAGGGAGCCCGGATCCTCACTTGAGCGAGGAGTGGTCGACCTCAGACGTTGTACCCGATGGTCGCTGGGATGAAACCTCAGATGGTGGTGTCCGCCGCTCGATAGATGGCGAGAGTGACGATGGTCCCTACGACCGCTCCGGTGATTCCTGCCGGATTGCCCTCGAAGCTGCCGTCGACGATGACATTGCCGACGAAGCCCCCAATCGCTGCCCCGACGAGAGCAAGGGCGACGGTGCTCGCCGTGTCACCCTTTGTGTCGGCAAGGCCGAATGCCGCAACCGCGCCGACAGCAAGTCCCAGGGCGAGCCAGATCAGCAAGCCCATATCTGCTCCTTTCGTCAGGAATTGTCACTACCCGGGTGCGCCTCGGCCCAAACGATGGTTGGATCAGGATCAAGCAGGGTATTGAGCACCTCTCTCAGCGAAAGGCTGGCCAAAAGAGATGAACTCGGAATCGGACGAATCAGTCGACAGCACCGCTCGCGACGACAAGACCCAGGAGATAGACGACCAATTCAGGTCCTTGATGGAGGGGCTCCGCACGACGATCCCCGGTGTCATGGTTCTGTTCTCGTTCCTGCTTATCCTGCCGTTGCAGGCAACCTTCGCCGAGGTATCGACTTCTAACACTGTCGTCTTCTACCTTGCGTTCTCCAGCGCCGCCCTGTCATCGGTGCTGCTCATAGCGCCGAGCGTGCATCAGCGGGTCCGGGCTCCCATCAGCGGGATTCGTCGTCGGACGATGCGTCACGTGATGGTGGCAACGAAGATTGCAGTTGCCGGCACTGTGCTCTTCATAGTTTCGATCGCGTCTGTGGTGTATCTCGTGTCTTCGCTCGTCTTCTCTGATCCCGTGGCTATGGCGGCCACAACCGCCATGTCCGGTGTGGCGGGGTGGGCTTGGTTCTACCTACCACTGGTCCACTGGAGAGGCGAAGAATGACAAAAGGCCCCGGTGCGAACACCGGGGCTCTTGCTGCTGAACTGATGCGCCTCAGCCGGCCATTTGAACCGCATCGATGGTCGTGACATCTGTTGCTCCGGCGCTACGCATCACTTGCTCGATGTCGTCGGCTTCTCCTGGATCCACGTCGACTGAAACGAGGTATCCGTTGCTCTCGAGGACCTCTCGGTAGCGAGTCTGCTGCTCGGTCACCTTGGTGGCTTCGTCGTCACCCGCACCGATCAATAGCCCTATCAGGCCACCCGTCACTCCTCCGCCGACAGCTCCAGCGCCTGCCGCCGCAGCCGTGGCGGCAGCCGTTCCTGCAGCGAGCAGCGCGCCGATTCCAGGTAGGAGAGCGACCCCCGCCGACGCAAGAAGCATCGTGCCGGCTCCAGCCGTGGCGCCACCGATGGCTCCGCCCGCGGCGCCTTTACCAGCCTCGGACGCAGCGTCCTCATGGTGGTCTTCGTAGCGGACGACTTCCACTTCATCTGGCTGTTCGATCGTCCGGTCACCCCACATGACCCCTATGGCATCTTTGTCGACGCCGCGGTCAATGCTCGTAGAGATGGCCGCCTCAACGTCCTCGCGTTCGGTGAATACACCAACAACTGTTCGCATCATGTCCCTTCTTTGAGCTCTGAAGGGGCTTTACCCCCACTCTCCGTGAGCAAACGTTCTCTGTCGGGAGCTCAGCCTTCGTAGCCCGATGCCCGGGCCGCCTGACCCTGCTTCACCGCCTTGTCCTTGGCTTTCTGACGCGAGCCGGCGTCTCCCGACTCGTAGTGGTACTTCTTGCCCTTCTCGCCCCATTGGTAATAGGGGCCTTTGCTGTCTTTACTTCTCTTCACCGGCATGTGTCTCCTTTCATCCGAAATCGATTTACCCCGCTCCAACTCACACAAACGGCCCGAGTCCTCCTCGAGGTCGCTGCCCGATGAGTAGCGCCGAGGAGGCCACCCTGCCCGGATCAGAGCATCCGGTATGGGCTGAGCGGGTTGACGACGTCCTCGAAACTCTCGGATCCAACAGAGATGGTCTCAGCCAGGCCGACGTGGAGGATCGACTCGAGCGATTCGGGCGCAATCAGCTCCAGGCATCCGAAGAGGTGTCGGCATGGTCGATACTCGTAGACCAGTTCAAGAGCGTGATCATCGCGTTGCTCGCGGCTGCGACGCTCGTCTCGTTCCTGCTCGGCGAACTGGCCGAGGCCGCAGCCGTGGCCGTCGTCATCGTGCTCAATGCTGCGATCGGGTTTGTCACCGAGGTCCGGGCTGTCAGGTCTATGGAATCGCTACGCGAGCTCGGCAGAGTCGAGACGAAGGTGCGGCGGTCCGGTGAGACGCGACTGGTCGACGCTGAGGAGCTCGTGCCGGGGGACATCGTGGTCTTCGAGGGCGGCGACGTGATCACGGCCGATCTGCGCCTCCTCGAAGGTCATGTGGCGGTGGACGAGTCCACCCTCACCGGTGAATCGACACCGGTAGACAAGGACCCTGCACCGGTCGAGCACCACGCCGTGCTTGCCGAGAGGCCACCGATGCTCCACAAGGGTACGGCCGTCACCAACGGCTCGGGCGAAGGCGTTGTCGTGTCCACGGGCATGGAGACCGAGCTAGGCCGCATCACGCGACTCGTCGCGGAGGCCGATCAACCCGAGACTCCACTCCAGCAGCAGCTCGGACGACTCGGACACAAGCTGCTCTGGCTCACGCTCGGTATTGCCCTGGTAATCGTGGCCCTTGGTGTGCTCTCCGGTCGCGACCTCCGCACCACCGTCGAGACGGCGATTGCCCTCGCTGTGGCGGCTATCCCCGAGGGCTTGCCCATCGTCGCGACCGTGGCTTTGGCGCGGGGCATGAAACGCATGTCGGAGCGGAACGTCCTGATCGAGAAGCTGGCTGCCGTCGAGACCCTGGGCTCCGTGAGCGTCATTCTCACCGACAAGACGGGAACCCTCACCGAGAACGAGATGGTGCTCCAGAGACTTGTGATGGCTGGAGCAGAGTACCGGTTTGGTGGTGGCTTCACGACGGAGGGTGAGGTGACGAAAGATGACGGTGATGCGAGCGGGGATGCCCTTCTTGAAGAGGCCCTTCGAATGGCCGTCTTGTGCACCAATGCAACCTTGGGTGCCAATCCCAAGACTGACGCTGCCGGCGACCCTTCCGAAGTAGCGTTGTTGATGGGCGGGCTCAAAGCGGGGATTCACCGACAAGAGCTCATCGAAGACACGCCGGAGGTCGATGAGGTCCCCTTCGATCCTGGTCGCAGACTCATGGCGACGCTGCATCGTGCCGGCGATGGCTTCTTCTGGGCCGTCAAAGGAGGCCCCGAAGCCGTTCTTCACGCCTCGTCGAGAATCTCCACGCCGGATGGTGAGCACGTACTTGGGCCTGCGGAAATAGAGGACTGGCTCGATCGAAACGAGAAGCTCGCAGCGAACGGGATGCGGGTTCTTGCATTGGCGCGGCGCAATGTAGACGACAGGGACGCTGACCCATATGCCGAGATGACCTTCCTCGGGCTGGTGGGGCTGATCGATCCGCCGCGGAGCGATGTTGGAGACGCCATCCGAGAGTGCCATAACGCCGGGATAGACGTGGTTCTGGTCACCGGCGACCAGCCCGCAACTGCGTCGGCTATCGCCGCAGAGCTTGCGATCGACGAGAGCGGCCCGGCCTTGACGGGAAGCGACCTGGCTTCTGGTGACGTCGATGAGCAGGTCCTGGGTGAGACCCACGTATTCGCCCGAACCAGCCCCGAGCAGAAGCTCGACCTCATCACAGCCAGGCAGAACCGCGGTCAGAGCGTGGCGATGATCGGAGATGGGGTCAATGACGCCCCGGCCTTGAAGAAGGCGGACATCGGTGTGGCAATGGGAGAGCGCGGCACAGACGTCGCCAAGGAGGCAGCCGACGTGGTCGTGCAGGACGACCGCTTTCGGTCGATTGTTGATGCCATCCGTGAGGGCCGGATCATCTTCGACAACATTCGCAAGTTCGTCATGTATTTGTTGTCGAGCAACCTGAGCGAGATCCTCGTCGTTGGGATTGGGTCCGTTCTCAGCCTCCCCCTGCCGATCCTGCCATTGCAGATTCTCTACCTCAATCTGGTCACTGATGTGTTCCCCGCTTTGGCTCTCGGGGTGTCTCCGGGCGACGAGACGATCATGAACCGCCCCCCAAGGCCGCAGGATGAAGGCGTGCTTACTCCCACTCGTTGGGCGCGTATCGCCGGCTACGGCGTCTTGATCACGATCCCGGTGATGGTCGTCCTCTTCGTGGCGACTCGGTCTCTGGGTCTCGATGACTCCACGGCGACGACCATGAGTTTCCTGACGCTCGCCTTCGCCCAGTTGTGGCACGTGTTCAACATGAGCGAGGAAGACGACGTAATCCGCACTGAAATCACGACCAACCCTTGGATCTGGGGGGCCATCCTCGTCTCCGGCCTCCTACTGCTCGCCCTGATGTACATCCCACCCCTCAGCATCGTCATGGAGGTGGTGGCTCTCGAGGGTTATCAGTGGCTGATGGTTCTTGGTGCCAGCCTGGTACCTCTGGTTGTCGGACAGGTCGTCAGAGTGGCGTCGCGCAAGAACGTCTGAATGCCGCGTCCCAAACGACCCACGATTGTTTGAAGCGACCCGGGCCGGGGTAGATGCCGACTTGTATGAGCACACCCACTGCACTCATCGAGATACCCGGCTTCACTCTTCATTCCAGCGTCGGAGGGAGGATCTCCCGGACCGACTACCTGGGTCAGGTGTCGGTCGTCATGGTGTTCCTCCCCGACCTGAAGGCCTCATTGCACGCTCTTCTCCCGTTCCAGGACCATCTGGCCGAATTTGGGTTGGCGAAGTGTCAGGTGCTCGCCGTGGCATCCGAGCGTGTATCGACCGTCAGAGAGTTCGCCGATCGGCACAATCTCGAAATCCCCCTCCTTGCCGACGAAAGTGGCGAGATTGCTCGAGAGCTGAATCTCGAGTCAGCATGCCATCCGGTAGTGCTGGTGGCCGATCGAGACTGTGTCGTCAGGGAGTCCGTCACGTTCCCAAACGTTCACATCGAGGGCGTGCTGGACCGCGTCCGCAGAATCGGCGAAGCTTGACTCTTCCGATTCGCCCGCAATCAACATAGGGAAGTGATCCAGGCGTGAAGCCAAAAGTCATGGACTCCGAGCTATTCGAGTGGCTCGTGTCCAATGGAGGAAGGCATCTAATTTCGATCGGGATACCCACCCATTCCAAGGGCAGGGAGGTGTCACAAGACCGGATTCGCCTGAAGAACCAGCTTGCCGAAGTCGACTCGGCTCTGGATAGTCGGGGTGTGCGACGTCGGGACCGTGACGAGCTCCTATCAGACGCTCGTGACCTTCTTGAAGATGTCGAATTCTGGGAGCACCAGTCCGACATGCTCGCTGTCTACGTGGACGACGACGGCGAAACCCATCCGGTGTCCGTTTCGGAGGCTACGACCACTGTGCCGTCCTTGGTTTCGGATCACTTCTATCTGCGCTACGTCTTGTCGGAGATCGACCCGCTGCGGCTCCCGGTTCTCGTGTTGACTCGGGGGGCGGTGCAGCTCTACGAGCTTGCGGGGGATCGACTCGCCAGGATTGCCGCAGACCTCCCAGAGTCTTTCGACGATGTCAATTGGTTCGTCGATCGTGAGTCTCAGCTCCAACAACATTCAGACCGTGCCGGTTCGCAAGGTGTACACCATGGTCACGAGCCGTCGGCGGATCGGGCGGCCGATACGAATCGTTTCCTGCGGGCTGTTGGCGATGCCATCTCGGCACTTCACATTGACTCCCCACTCGTGGTCCTGGGCGATGATCCCCTCGTGAAGCGTTTCGGCGCTATCTACTCCGATGACTTTCTCAGTCCGGAAAACAGCGGCATATCAAGGCTGGAAGAGGCGAGAGTGGTTGAGCTCGCCCGCCCCGTCTTCGATGAGCACCGGGCGAAGCTCGAAGAACAGGTGGTCCGGGAGGCTGTCGACGCGCTCGGAAGGGGCATGGCTACTTCTGAGGTCGAAGAAGCGCTTGCCGACGCGGCCGCTGGACGCATCGAGAAGGTCGTCCTATACCGAGATGCGGATCCGATATGGGCCGCCGAATCCGGGAACGATCTGACGCCCCAGGATGAGAGGGGCCACGACAGTGTCGACATGATCGACCGCCTCGCAGTGCGAGCCCTGACGACGGGTGCGAAAGTCACCGTGGTCTCCACCCCCATCGCAGGTCAACAGTTCGTGGCTGTCCGCAGGTTCTGAGGGTTTGCGCCCACCCACGGTGGGGTAACGGGGCCTGGATCCGGAGAAGGGCTCCGGTGGCATGGGGCAAAGGAGTCAGCGATGACTACGGAAACACTCGCCAACAGAATCGAGAGAATACGGGCGCGCCTGGTCGAGATCGAGAACGAGCGAGCAGGTCTGCCGTCAGACAGCTATGAGCGAAGAGCCGAGCTGCTCGACGAGGAACAGACATTGGAGGCCCGCCTTGGAGAGCTGAAAGACGAGGCCGCCCGCGAGGGTGTGGGACTGGCGCGGGAGCAGGCCGGAGACGCGTCCAGGTATGAGCGCGTTCCGGATCTGCCCGATTCAGGAGCCAAGGCTGAGTACTACCTCTGAGGGAACCTCACGTCAACAGATCTTCTTCAACCCGTCTGCGCAGCATGGGCAGCGTCATCGCTCCGTAGCCAAGCATGACGTCGTGAAATGCCTTGATGTCGAACTCGTCGCCAAGCCGTTCTTTCGCCCTGTGGCGCAAATCGAGGATCTCGAGCTGTCCCATCTTGTAGGAAAGGGCCTGACCGGGCATCCCGATGTACCTGTCGACCTCCTGTTCGATCGTAAGTCTCCCGATTGGGGTCCACTTCGCCAGCCAGTCAATGGCTTGTTGCCGCGACCAGCCCAAGGCATGCATTCCGGTGTCTACGACGAGCCGGCCGGCCCTCCATGCGTCGGCGCTGATTGCGCCGAGGCGATCTACGTCTGAGGAGTAGAGACCCATCTCGTCGGCCAGCCTCTCCGAGTAGAGACCCCAGCCTTCGGTGTGGGCGTAGACCTGGGAGAACTTTCTGAACGTGGGGACATCGAGTCGCGACGCAATCGTGCGGTCGAAGTGATGGCCGGGTATCGCTTCGTGGAAGTGAATCGACTCGTATTCAAACCGGTCCCTCTCCTCGGGCTTGTGGGTGTTGAGGAAGTAGGTCCCAGGCCGTGAGAAGTCGGTCGGTGGCTGCATGTAGTAGGCAGGCGGCATGGCCGGCGCAACCGCTTCGGGAACAGGCACGACGTCGCACTTCTCCGTCGGTTTGAGGTTGAACCAGTCGTCCACAGCATCCCATGCCCGGTCCACGGCGTCCCGGGCATGCTCGAGCATCTCATCGGCGGAGCCAAAGCGGAGTGCAGGGTCCTGGTGCAGGTGGGCGAAGAGCCGCTCGATATCGTCCAACCCGAAAGCAGCTTGGCCGATCTCAGCCCATTGATCGACGAGAATCTCGGTGCCCCACTTCTGACCGATGTCGTGAATCTCCTGCGCCGTTCTCTCGAGCTGGGTGTATCGGTGGATCAACGACTGATATATCCGATCTCCACCCGGGATCCATTTGAGGCCGACGCGGTCGTCCGGTCGGGCAGTGGGGGCTATGTAGTCAGCCAGACCCGCTCGGTATTCGGCGAAGGCGGGCCGAACCGTCTTTTCCACGATCTCTCGAGCCATTGCATGCCATCCTGAGTCCTCTCCAGGGACCTGCAGCTTGAGGAATGGGTCATCCGAGAGGTCTGATCGGAGATAGCGATCGAGCTGATCCAACACGCGCCTGAGTGACGCCAGGGTGGGTGTCAACCCATGGGCAGCGTTGTCCCGGGTGAACGCAAGGGCCTCTCGGAGGTGATCCTGCACCTTGCGGTACCTATCGAGGAGGGCGTCCGCCTGGTCTCGGGTCTGGACCGTGTTCATCCTCGTGTCCGAGAGCAGTCGTGTGTGTACACCCAGATAAGGGTCGATCGGAGCCACCATCAGCCTGTCTTCGATCTCTGTTGCCCAGACTCCTGCCTCGTGGGCGACGAGCCCAACCGTTATCTGCTCCTGGATGGAGAGGTCGGTGGTGTCGAGTCCCCCGGCCTCCGCGGCGATCGTTCGGAATCGTGAAGCAAGTACATCCAGTGAGCTGGAGTCGAATGTGCGCAGCTGGTCGTCGAATTCGTGCTCCCCCCTCACGGTTGCGATCGTCGGCGCGTATTCGCAAACGAGTCGCCAGTATTCCTCGGCGATTCTGTCCAGGCTCATCCTCCTCCGATCTCTGGTCGCCTTGCGCTTGGCGCGTGACATTGACCGTACTGGCTGACCCCTCGTTGAGCGTTGGTAGTCTCTACGTTTCTGAGCAGCCCCGACCGTTTCCGAGAACTGCACCAGGATGGGATCTTCGTCATGCCCAACCCCTGGGATCGTGGCTCGGCCCTCCTGCTCGAAGAGATGGGGTTTCCCGCGTTGGCGACCACGAGCGCGGGACTGGGCCGGTCGATTGGCAAAGACGATCAGCAGGTCACCCGCAGTGAGCTTCTTCAGCATGTCTCCGAGCTCACAAACGTCATCTCTGTGCCACTGAGTGTCGACTCGGAGCGGCTCTTTCCCGAAGAAGAGGGAGGGGTCCGGCGTTGCGTGGAACTGCTTGCCGAAGCTGGGGCGGCGGGATGCTCGATCGAAGACTACGACCCCAGCGCCAAGCAAGTCGTGCCTTTCGATGAAGCAGTCGAGGCGGTGGCCGAGGCTGCAGAGGCTTGTGGCCGCACGGGCCTGGTGTTGACCGCACGATGTGAGAACCACCTGTACGGTGTTCTCGATCTCTCGGACACCATCGACCGGCTGACCGCCTACAGGGAGGTCGGTGCCGAGGTCGCATACGCACCGGGGCTGGTGAGCTCGGATGACATCGGGCGGGTGGTTGAAGAGGTCCGAGCTCCTCTCAACGTCCTCGCTCTGCCCGTGGCGCCTTCTGTCGAGGAGCTTCGCAAGCTGGGAGTCAGACGGGTGTCGACGGGGAGCCTGCT
Organism: Actinomycetota bacterium; assembly: GCA_003388545.1. Lineage (GTDB taxonomy): Bacteria > Actinomycetota > Acidimicrobiia > Spongiisociales > ZC4RG35 > MA-ANB-1. The sequence continues at coordinate 26,562 of QQVI01000299.1, read as the reverse complement.
GTTCAACGTGACCCGGCGAACTCTCCGCGCTGCGGCGCGGGAGCTCCTCGACTCAGGAACCTCGCTCTACGCCCTCTGAAGTTGGCCGGAGCAGAAGCAAACCGATCGACTCCTACACATCCCCCTCAGCCGTGTCGATCGGCCACTGGATTTCGGTCAGGAGTTCCTCCTCCTCTACCTGAGTCGGGTCGTTCAGATAGATCTCTCTAGGCCCGGCCAGGGTTGCATGACCGCGGTCGTCGATCCAGGCGAGCAGAGCGTGATAGGCCGGAGTCACCTCCTGATAAGGGCCCTTGTGCATGGTGAAGGCCATCGGCCCTCCCGGAAGCGTTCGCGCCACAACCTCGCCATCTTCGAAGTTCGCTTCGCCTATGGGTATGCAGATCTCAATGTCGCCGTCGTTCTGCTCGTCGATGACATCGTGGAAGATGATCAGAGGGGCACCATTGGGGGAGGTGCCCGATGACATCACGGCTTGCATGAGGGTGGCGAAACCCCCGGCGATCTCGTCCCCGATCGTCTGGTGGGTTGCGTGTTTGCGCAGAGCGGCGACTCGCTGATCTTGCACGGTCTTGACATTGACCTCGTAGGGCATCAAACGCTCCTTTCCGTCCAACAGGTCGTTGAGGAATGCGAGCATCCTCTGATGAGCGCCAAGGCGATCGACCAGCCGGTCCCGATGGGCATCGAGCAACTTCCGGGCGACGTCGGGCTCGGCCTCGAGAACCTCACTGATCTCGTCCAAGGGCATGTCGACGCCCCGCAATAGCCGAATCGCCTCGGCCCGGTTCGCCTGCCCCCGCGTGTAGTAGCGGTACCCGCTCGACTGGTCAACGTGGGCTGGGGACAGGATCCCCATGTCGTCGTAGAGTCTCAGGGCTTTGATCGAGAGTCTCGTCATGTTGGAGAAGGCCCCAATCGGGAGCAGACGGCCGAGCGCTTCGCTTTCCATATCCGCCACTATCGCGTCTACCCCAAGGGGAGAGTCAAGCCTTTTCTCGGGGCGTCTGATTCTTGATCATCAGAGCCTCGGTTGAGTCGGCTCTGATATCGCCCTCCACGAGGGATCGGGTCTGTGTCAACCGAAATAGCCAGACGAGAGACGGGACCACCAGGACCGCGGCCGCGGCAAAGGCGATGATCATCGCCGTCAGGACCGGATCAGATGCCGCGAAGTCCTCAATCGAAGCGGCGTCCTCCAGCACCCACGGGTACTGGGCAGCGCCCCACCCCCAAAGAACGGCGACTGTGGCCAGTGCAGCCGTGGGCCGGGCCGCCAGGAAGCGGCGATTCCAAAGCAGCCAGAGCGAGGCCACGCCGCCGGCTGCCGAACCGATTATCAGGACGATTCCTCTGGTTGATAGGAGACCCTCGTAGAGAGAAGGGGCGTCCCAACGCAAGACGAATATGCCTGCAATGGCGACGACGCCGGCAGCCGCACCGGCAATCAATCCCCGCAGGCGAAAGTACTCGGCGAGGTCGGTTTCCTGGTCGAGGACTGCTTCCCTCGTCAGGAGAACGGCTGCCAGGTAGGCACATGCAACGACCGCCATCACTCCGCCGAGAAGCGATGTCGGGTTGAGCCAAGAGCCGAAGACGTCACCTTCGGCATTCCCCAGCGGCACGCGCGCGGAGGCAACGCCACCAACGACTGTCCCCAGAAAGAAGGGGGTCAAGGCCGACGCGCCGGCGAACCACGCTCCATACCAACGCTGCCTGCCAACCGTGTCCGCCCACTTCCTGAAGGCGAAGCCTGATCCCCGGAAGATGATGCCCAGTGCCGCCAACGTCAGTGGGATCCACAGTGTTGTTGCGATTGACACGAATGGCTCGGGAAAGGCAGTCCAGAGGTATACGAGCACGAAGATCAGCCACACATGGTTCGCCTCCCAGACCGGGCCGATCGCGCGTTCAATCAAGGCCCGGGGGCGTCGGCCCTTCTCCGGCCCCCCTGCAAAAAGGTCCCAGATACCACCACCAAAATCGGCGCCTCCGAAGATGGCATACGCCGAGATCCCCAACCAGATGATCCCAGCGATTACGTTCGGAAGCATCAGTCGCCGGTTGCCTCAGGCACGGGTGGCCCGTAGGGGGTGGCGACGTCTTGGCCGGAGGCGAAACCCCTGCTTATGCGTTTCAAGGCCAGCACCGAAGCCGTAGCGAGACCGACATAGACCACCGTGATCAGGATGAGGCTCCAAATCAGCCCATCGGCGTTGGTCACGGCGTCGGCAGTCCGCACCTGTTGCCAAACTATCCAGGGCTGTCGTCCCACCTCGGTTGTGATCCAACCCGCCTCCATTGCTACCACGGCTGCCGCCCCCGACACGGCGGCCAGTCGCCAGAACCATCTCGACTCGGGCAGTGACTTCTTGCGCCACCAGCGGATGGCAAACCACGCCGAGAGGAGGAGTAGGCCAGTTCCGATCGCCACCATGACCTGGAACGAGATATGAACGATGTTCACCGGCGGGATCTCATCGGGTGGTATGTCGTCGAGCCCCGGCAGCTCTCCATCAAAGCTCCGGGTCCCCAGGAGGGAGCCGAGTCCCGGGATCTCGATCGCACCGACCACCTCGCCATCGACGAGGATGCCGCCGATGGTGAACGGTGCGTTGCTTCCTCCCTCTGTGACCAGTTCCATGGCTGCGAACTTCGCAGGCTGGGCGTCGATGAGCCTCCTTGCCGCGGTGTCACCGACCAGAATCTGGATTGGTGCGGCGACGGCTGCGACCGAGAAGGCGATGATGAACCCGAGCTTGTGGTGCCGATCCCGTCTCCCTTTCAGCCAGCCCCATGCATAGACCCCAGCAACGAGGAAGCCAGAGACCATGTAGGCGGCTAGAAGCATGTGGGTGTATTGGACGGCGGTGGCGTCGTTGAACATTGCGGCCCAAGGATCGACGTTGACCACCTCCCCGTTCACGATCTCGAACCCGGCGGGGGAGTTCATCCAGGAGTTGACCGTGAGGATGAAAAAGGATCCGGCGATCCCGGCGAGCACGATCGGGAACAAGGAGAGGAAGTGAAGTCGGGCCGACATCCTCTTCCACCCGTAGAGGTAGATGCCAATGAAGATCGCCTCGAGGAAGAACGAGACGCCCTCGAGAGTGAACGGGAGGCCGATCACGTCGCCGTAGGGGCCCATGAGCCCGGGCCAGAGCATCCCCATCTCGAAGCTGAGGATGGTCCCGGAGACGGCCCCGACTGCGAAGAGGACTGCCATGGTCTTCGCCCAGCGTCTTGCCAGCTCCAGGTAGTGATTGTCCCCGGTGCGCAGGCCCCGCCAGTGAGCGATGAGAGTTATCAGCGGAAATCCGATGCCAAGGGCGGCGAGAATGATGTGGAAGCCGAGGCTGATGGCCATTTGGTTCCGCGCCGCCAGTAGGTTCAAATCTGCGAGGATTTGAACGGATCTCACGGCTCTCAATGTATTCGCGGCGCGCGATTACGGACAATCGCGGTCGCAGCCCAGAGCCCTCACCACCGACACGGGCTTTCGGAGAGCCCGCACCGTGATCGGGAGGTTCGACTAGGGGATCACGTCACTCTGCTCCCACGCGTCTGGCCCGTTGAATAGGGGATCTGGGCGCAGGAGAACGATGGTGCCCGCCTCTACGTCGACTGTGCCTTCCTGGGCCCACTCACCGCCCGCTGAGGCCGTTTCCAGCCTGTCGTGGCCGCCCGACCCCCAAGCGACGTAGTCGAGCATCGTGGTCTCGTCGTCGAAATCGGACCCTTCATAGACTGCGATCTCTCCCCCTGAGGGGTCGAGAAGCCCGAGCTCCCTGACGCTGAACAGGATCACATCTCTTGGCTCGATTCTGAAAATGTCGAGCATGAACGCTTCACCGTCCTGATAGATCCAGATGTCTCGCGTGGTGAGATCGTCGGTGCCTCCGTTGGTGAGGATGATCGAGTTCAACTCGAAATCGACACCCACGAGTTGGAGGTCTGAGACGGCCTGTTCCTCATCGCCCGTTCCGCAGGCACCGAGTGCCAGCAGCAACGCGAGCAAGCAGGCTATCGCCCTTGTTGTGGACGGCTTCTCTTTTCTACGGCCGCCGTCGGAGCCGGATCTTATGTCTCTGATAGCTTCCCAATGAGTCCTTTCATCATCTCCAGACAGCGTTCCAGTTGTTCAAGGCTGATGTTCTCGTCGGGGCGATGGGCGACATCGATGCTTCCGGGCCCGCAGACAACCGCGGGAATCCCGGCGAGCTGATACAGACCGGCTTCGGTCCCGAACGCCGCCACTTGCCGGGTCGAGGATCCACAGATCTCGCTCACGAGATCGAAGGCGGGATCGTTGGGGAGGTCCTGAAGCCCGTCGACCGCTCCCTCGGTGACCGTGGCGATAGAAGCGTCCGGGCTGACAGCCTGCATTCGCTGTGTGATCTCGCTCTCCAGGGCCGTCATCTCCCGCACAACGTGCTCGGCATCCTCCTTGCGGACCGGGCGCATCTCCCACTCGATGATGCACTCGCCGGCGATGACGTTGCGAGCGGTCCCACCGGTCATCATCCCTACGTTCACCGTGGTGTGAGGCGGGTCGTAAGGGCTGCTGTCGGGCGCCCGCGCCTTCAGCTCCTCGCCGAGCTCCAACAGACGGTTGATGTAGATCGCGCCATATTCGACCGCGCTGACGGCACGGTCAGGCGCCGACCCGTGTCCCTCGATCCCGTTGATGTAGGTCGTGTACTCGTAGCAACCCTTGTGGGAGGTGACGATCTCCATGCTCGTCGGCTCTCCAACGATTGCGGTAGCCGGCTTGGGACCGTTGCGCTCGAGGTCGGAGATGAGAATGGGCGCTCCGCGGCAGCCGATCTCCTCATCGAAGGTGAGGGCGATGTGGACGGGTCGCTGAAGGGGAGCCGCGGCGAACTCTGTTGCCATGACAAGGGCACACGCGATGAAACCCTTCATATCGGCAGTGCCACGTCCGTAGATCTTCTGCTTCCGTCTGGTGGCGAGAAACGGCGGTCCCGTCCAATCGAAGTCTTCGGCAGGTACGACGTCGGTATGGCCTGAGAGGATCACTCCGCCGTCGACATTCGGGCCGATCGTCGCGAACAGGTTGGCCTTCGTTGCGTTCTCGTCGTGGGTGATTCGTATGTCTGACGCCAGAGGCTCCAGCATGATGTTGGCGTAGTCGATGAGATCCAGGTTGGACGCCTCGGTGATCGTGGGGAAACCGACCAGGTCACCCAGGGTCATCATCGTCCGGTCCCGCAGCTCTCTCATGGCTGGAATCGCTCCGGCAGTAGGCGACGATGCTGTTCCGCCACCGCCGCAGCTTTTGCTGTGGTCGTGTTGCCACCGGTTGCTATGAGGGCGATGTGATCTCCAAAGATGCTTCGATCGCCTTTGATTGCGGCAGCGATCGGAGTCGCACCTGCCCCCTCCAGGATGAGTCGCTCCACGTAATACGCCTCGGCCATCGCCACACCGATCTCCTGCTCGGTGACCAGGACGAATTCGTCGATGAGGTCTCGGACGGTGGCGAATGTGTGATCGTTCTCGAGCCCGATTCCGCCCTGCAAGCAGTCGGCCAGGCTCTCTACCTCGGGCACCTCGACGGGTTTTCCGGCGCGCAGGCTCTCGTACATTGCAGCGCCCCGGTCCATCGATACGGCAACGACTCTCGTTTCGGGCCTCTCAGCCTTGAGGGCAATCGCCACGCCTGAGGCGAGGGCGCCACCGGAGACCGGGACCACCACGGTGTCCACCTCAGGAAATTGCTCGATAATCTCCAAAGCGATCGTCCCGTGCCCTGCGGTTGAGGCCGGGTCGTTGATGGGGTCGATCAGAGTCATCCCCCGAGAAGCGAGCTCCATCGCATGAGCTTGCGCCTCATCCTGAGACTTGCCTACCAAGTGCAGCTCCGCCCCCATATCTGTCAGCGCCTGTCTCTTGTCGTCCGTGGTCATGTTCGACATCACCACGCTGGTCGGGATGCCGAGGCGGGCGCCGACAAGAGCTGTGGCCCGGCCGTGATTGCCCGTCGAATAGGTCACGAGATGATTGACGTCACCCCGTTCTCGGCTGGTGAGGATGGCGTTTGCGGCCCCACGAACCTTGAACGCTCGCGTGTCCTGGAAACATTCGAGTTTGAGGCGTACGTCGGCGTCCAGCAGCCTCGATAGGGGGAAAGACACGATGGTCGGTGACGTGTGCGCGAATCCGCGGATCCGCTCTCTTGCCTGCTTGATGTCGTCTACGAGCGGAGCTGACATCAGTTCTTCACGAACAGCTTTCGGGGATAGTTGGTGAGGGTCTCTGCCGGCCCGTCTTCGGTGATGACGATGCTCTCGGTGATCTCGAGGCCCCAGTCGTCCATCCATAGCCCTGGCATGAAGTGAAACGTCATGTTCGGCTCGAGCACGGTGTGATCCGTCTTGCGGAAGCTGATCGTCCGCTCACCCCAGTCGGGTGGGTAGCTGAGCCCGATCGGGTATCCGCACCTTCCCTCCTTCTCGATGCCGGCCTTGTCCAAGGCGGCATACAGCGCGGTTGCGACATCTGAGGCCCGGTTGCCCGCTCGGGCCGCATCCAGGCCGGCCTCGAGCCCTTCGACGAGGGCTTGCTCGCCTCTTCGCATCTCTTCGGGTGGATCGCCAAGGAAAAGGGTTCGGCAGAGCGGTGTGTGGTAGCGCTTCACACACCCAGCGACCTCGAAGAAGGTGCCTGCGCCTACCTGCAGGGGTCGGTCGTCCCAGGTCAGGTGAGGAGCAGAGGCGTCGGCACCCGTGGGCAGCAGGGGAGCGATCGCCGGGTAGTCGCCGCCGTACTCATCAGTCCCAACAATGCCTGTGTGATAGATCTCGGCCACGAGCTCGTTCTTGCGCATGCCTGGCTCTGCTATCTCGAGGATTCGATCATGGATCTTCTCCACGATCCCTCCCGCAGCGCGCATGTACGCAAGCTCCTGTTCGGACTTGACGGCCCTCTGCCAATTGACCAGACCCGTGGAGTCGTGAAACGACGAATCTGGCAGCTCCTTTGATAGGTAGGAGTGGGCAGAAGCCGAGTAGTAATAGTTGTCCATCTCGACGCCGACCCGCCCGACGAGGCCCATATCGGCCATCAGCGCGGCGAGGTGCTGATGGGGGTGACGCTCGGTCGACTGCACGAAGTGATCGGGATAGCCGATGATGCGATCGTGCTCCATGTAGACGGTGCGTTTCGCTCCGTTGCCGTCCTGGACTCGGCCCCACCAGATCGGGTCATTCTCATGGTCGACCAGCACCGCCTGATGGGTGTAGAACGACCAGCCGTCGTAGCCGGTGAGCCATCCCATGTTGGACGGGTCGCTGATCACGAGGACGTCGATTCCGTCCCGGGCCATGGCCGCACGGACCTTGTCCAACCGACGCCCGTACTCCTCCCGGGTGAAAGGAAGCTTCACGTCTGCCATGTCGACCTCCGAGCTCTCGCGGGGGCGTCAGAGCGCCATACCTCTTACCTCAGTGACTAAGCACTGCCCTCAGGAACGTCTTTGTCCTTTCGTGGTCAGGATCTTTGAAGAGCTTGTCGGGCGGGCCCTGCTCCAGGATTTGGCCGCGGTCGAACATGAGGACTCGGTCGGCCATCTCGCTGGCGAAGCCCATCTCGTGGGTGACCATCATCATCGTCATCTCACCGCTGGCGGCAAGTTCTCGCAGGACCGTGAGCACCTCCCCAACGAGCTCGGGATCCAGAGCCGAGGTCACCTCGTCGAAGAGCATGACCTTGGGCTCCATTGCCAGGGATCTAGCGATGGCGACACGCTGCTTCTGCCCACCGGACAGCTCCGATGGCCGGTGGTCCAGCTTGTCCCCGAGGCCGACTTTGTTGAGAAGCTCCTGTGCTTGGACGTCAGCCTCGTCCTCGGTCATCCCTTTCACCTTCATCGGCGCCAGCATCACATTCTCTCGCGCGCTCATGTGGGGAAAGAGGTTGAAATGCTGGAAGACCATCGAGATGTCTGACCGGACCGACCTGATGTGCTTTTCCGACGCGGGCGTGAGCACGCCATTCTTCTGCTCGTGGTAGAGGTGCCTGCCGTCGATTTCGATCGTGCCTTCGTCGATCCTCTCGAGGGTCATGATCACCCGAAGGATCGTCGTCTTGCCGGATCCGCTTGGGCCGATGATCACGACCACCTCACCAGGATCGACGTCGAGGTCGAGCTTGTTCAAGACGACGTTCTCACCGAAGGCCTTGACTACCTGTCTCATCGCGACGCTGGCCCCGGTTCGTTTGTTATCAGGTTTCATAGAAGGTTCTCCTCTCGAGAGAGCGCACGAAGATGGCGGCCGGAATGCTGACGATCAGGAACAGGATCCCTGCGATTGTGTAGGGCTCGACGGTGCGGAAGTCGGCTGACTGAAGGGCCCGGGCCACGAAGAGTACGCCGGCGACTGTGATTGCAGAGCCCTGCGGAGCGTCCTTGAACATTCCGACGAAGTAGTTGCCGAGAGGGGGTAATGCTCGGGGAATCGCCTGGGGGAGGATCACCGATCTCCACGTCGTGGTCATCTTGAGGTTCAGTGACGTGGAAGCTTCCCACTGGCCCTTGTCGACACTGTTGATGCCGGCGCGATAGGCCTCCGAGCAATAGCAGGCGTAGTGGACGCCCAATCCCACGACCAGCGCCGTTAGCGGGCTGAGAAACCTGATCGGCTCCGGGATGAATGTGATGAGGGGCAGGGCGTAGAAAAGGAAGAAGAGCTGGATCAGCAGAGGAGTGGAACGTATGAACTCGATGATCCACGCGAGCGGGTAAGAGATCCACTTCCGGTCCGACCGCCGGCCGATTGCCAGGAATAGGCCGAGAATCACTGCCACTGTGATGCCGAGGAGCGTGGCGAGGATCGTTGTGAGCATCCCCTGGATGAGACCGGGTGTGATCTCCCATGCGTAGTCCCAATCCCAACGTGTCATCAGGTGCTCCCAAACCTACGGGCTGAGCGCCTCTCGGCGACTTTGAACAGTTGAGCGATGACCTGGGCGAGGATGAGATAGATGACCAGCACGTTGAGATAGAGGATGGCGAGGGGTACCGGGCTATCGGAGATGACGTTGTTCTGTCTGATGACCTGGGCGACCCTTGCCAGGTCATTGAGGGCGATCAGCGACACAAGCGCCGTGCCCTTGAGCACCTCGATGGTGAGGTTGCCATACGGGGGGAGGATGATTGGGACGGCCTGGGGGAAGACGACATGGCGGAGTCGCTGCCGATCGGTCATGTTGAGGGCGATCGTCGCCTCCGTCTGCCCTTTGGGAACGGCCTGGATGGCTCCGCGGACGATCTCGGCCCCATATGCACCCATGTTGAGCCCGAGGGCCAGGATCCCGGCCAGCATCGGGGGCATCGAAGGAGCGCCAAAGAGGATAGGTAGTGCGTAAGCCATCCAGAAGAGCAGGATGATCGCCGAGATTCCTCGGGCGAACTCGATGTAGACCAAAGCCGCCTGCCGGATCCATTTCTTGTCGGATAGGCGGGCCACTCCCATGACGACTGCCATGAAGGTGCCCAGAGCGAACGATCCCACGATCACCTGAATGGTTACCAGGGTCCCCTCCAGGAGGTTGCCGTATTGCCTCGCATTGAGGATCAGGTCGTCCAAATCGGTCCTCTACTGGCCGGTCGGCGTCCCGGGGACATCATGTCCCCGGGACTGCACGACTGTCGGCTTCTACCGGTCTGCTACTCGTCGCCACCAGGGCAGCGAACTTCTTCGCACCCGGTGATCTCTTGCACGGTCAGTTCCACTGCGTCATCCGCAAGAGGGGCCCCAAAGATGTCGTTGACAATCTGCTGGACCTCTCCGGATTCCTGCTTGTCGTTCAACACTTCGTTGAACTCGTCGCGCAGGTCCTCGTTGAGGAACCCGTAACCACCGCATCCGAGGATTGGGTTGCCCTCTTCATCCAGTGCGGGGAACGGTGGCAGGGCTTCGAAGCCCGCCATTGCATCGGCGTGCTGCTGCACCGTGAGGATCGTGCCGGATACGGCGTCGACGCGACCTGCGGCCAGGGCGTCGTACTGGTCCTCGATTCCGGCGAACTCGACGATCTGGTCCTCGGGTATGCCGGCCCAAACTGCGTAGTCGACGTTCACCGTTCCGGATGCAACCGCAAGGGTGGCGTCGGTGTCGGCCACGGAGTTGTAGTTGGTGAGACCGTCCGGATTGCCCTCGGGTACGAGCATCGACTCGAGCACGCAATAGTCAGGGTCTGAGAACAGAATCTGGGACGCCCGGTCTGCGTTGATGTACATGCCGGCGGCGATCATGTCGAAGTTGCCCGCCTGCAGTCCTCCGATGAGGGCTCCGAACTCAACGACTACGAACTCTCGGTCTGTGATGCCGAGCTCGTCGAGGACGATGCGAGCCACCTCAGGCGCCTCGCCAGTGACCTCACCGGTTGCTTCGTCTTCGTACCCGTAAGGGATCTCGTTGGCGATCCCGATGGTTATCCCATTCTCCTGGTACTGCTCGATGCCTCCCTCAGCACCGTCGCCTCCACCACCCTCGTCGGAGCCGCAAGCGGCGACGATGAGCGTCAAAACGGCGACTATCGCCGTGAGTTTGAGCCTGGAGCGGCTCTTCTTGGTTCGCATTGAATTGTTCCTCCTGCTCTTGGAGCGTTGGCTGAGCTCAGCCCAAACGCGAAGAAGCGATCTGCGAGCCATCTGTGAAAGCAGGGGCGAGCGAGGCTGCTGGGGGCATGTCATGCCTCCGGCGGCGCCGGGTCCCTCTTTGGATGGATCTCCTCCGATCGCTGGAGCGGAGTGTAGACATATTGTTAACGGGCTGTCTACAAGTTGGATACAATCCGGCAGTGCCCAACATTGGGAGGGATCCTGCAGTCGATGACCAACCGCCCCAATAAGAACGAAATCCATGCCTACCTGCGGGAGCAGATCCTGTTGCTCGACCTGCCTGCCGGATCACGCTTGCGCGAGGAGAGGCTGGCGGATCACTTTGGAGTCAGCAGGCATCCGATACGGGAAGTGCTCGACCGCCTGGAGTTCGAAGGTCTCGTGGAGCAGGTCCCCGGAGCTGGTGCCAGAGTCTCCACTCTCGATACGAAGGCGCTGCGTGATGTCTGGGCCGTGCGATTGAAGATCGCCGAGATGGTCGGTGACTTCGTCCGGCTGCCGGTCGACAAGCAGCTGCTCGAGCGTCTCCAAGCAATCCGGTCTGAGCTGAGCGCTGTGAAGAAGAGTCGCGACATCAGAGCCCTCGGTGCGCTCTACAACCGATATCACAGTGTGATGCTCGAAGTAGTCGACAATCAGGCGCTAGCGCGTATTCACGATCTGCTTTACGTACAGACGGCGCGAGTGTGGATGCAGTTTCTGCCGGAGATGGACTTCGATACCGAGATCGCCGTGATGCGGGAAGAAGTCGATGACACGATCAAAGCGCTCAAGGGCAGAGAAGGCTCGGAACTGGCTCGAATCCGGGTCGAGCACATGAGGCGGTTGCTGCAACGGTTCAGTGACCGGGTGAGCTTCTTGCCGCCCGACTTCAACGGGAGTGCCAGCGAAAGGAGCTCGAATGACTGACCGCGACCTATCCAGGGAGACACTGACTGTTTGGGGTGGTGAAGAGCGGTATCTCGTCGATCGCGCGACCCAAGTGCCTGTCGTTCACTCCGTATCTTTCGGTTACGACGACGTCGACGAGTGGCTCGACGTTGCCCTCGGAAAGGCCGAGGGTCACATCTACGGCCGCAACACCAACCCGACGGTCGATGTATTCGAGGAGAAGGTTCGCTTGCTCGAAGGTGGCGAAGCGGCCACCTCGGCATCAACCGGAATGGGTGTGATCTCAAACACTCTGTATGCCCTACTTCGCCCGGGGAAGCGGGTGGTGAGCGTCAAGGACACCTATGGCGGCACGAGCAAGGTGTTCACCGAGTTCCTGCCCGAGTACGGAGTAGAGGTCGACCTCTGCGACACGACGGATTTCGATGCCATCGAGGATGAAGTAGCAGCAGGATGCGACCTCCTCTACCTGGAGACACCCACGAACCCGACGCTCAAGGTGCTCGACCTCGAACGGCTCATCACAGCGGGACACGAGCACGGTGCGACGGTGGTAGTCGACAACACATTCGCCACCCCGATCAACCAGAACCCGCTCGAGATGGGAGCCGATCTCGTCGTTCACAGTGCAACGAAGTTCCTCGGCGGTCATGCCGATGCACTAGGTGGTGTGGTCGTGGGCAGCCGGGATCTCATCGATCGGATCTATCACTACCGCGAGATAAATGGTGCGACGCTGCATCCGATGGCGGCGTACTTGTTGTTGCGTGGGATGAAGACCCTGCACATCCGGGTCCAGCGCCAGGGCGAGAACGCTCAGCAGATCGCTGAGTACCTCCAGTCCCACGAGAAGGTGACAACGGTCAACTACCCCGGGCTCCCATCACATCCACAACATGATGTGGCGAAGCGTCAGATGCGTGGGTTTGGAGGGATGCTGAGCTTCAGCGTCGGTGACGACCTCGAGCTCGTCAAGAAGCTCATCCCGAATCTCAGGCTTGCTCACGCTGCGGCCAACCTGGGGTCTGTCGAAACCATCGTCGGTCCGCCGGCCACCACGAGTCACGTTGAAGTATCCGCAGAAGGAAGGGCTGCGCTCGGGATCCCCGAGGGATTGGTCAGATACTCGACCGGCATCGAAGCGGTCGAGGACCTGCTCGCCGATCTCGACTCCGCCCTTTCCATGATCTGATGGCAGCGATTCGCGTGCTCACAGAGTCCGACCTGCGGAAGGCGGTTGGTCTCGGCCAGGAGGAGCTCGACGCGATCGAGTCTGTCTATCCGATCATCAGTCGCGGGGAGGCGTCGATGCCGCCAATCATGCGAATCGACGTTCCTGAGCACAACGGTGAGATCGACATCAAGTCGGCCTATCTGCCGGGGTACGCCGGCATAGCGGTGAAGATGTCCGCCGGTTTCTTCGACAACCCTAAGAAGGGGCTCCCCAGTCTGGGGGGCCTGATGGTCGTCCTCGACTCGGAGACAGGTATCCCTCAGTCGGCGCTGTTCGACAATGGCTTCCTCACAGATCTGCGAACGGGTCTGGCCGGCGCCGTCGCCGCCAAGCACCTCGCGCCAAGGGGCGAACTGACAGCGGGAGTTGTCGGAGCAGGTGTCCAAGCCCTTCTGCAGCTCGAGTCTCTCGCTCTCGTTCGAGACGTGGCTCGGGCAGTGGTGTGGGCGAGGCGCCCCGAGGCCGCGTCCAAGTTCGCCAATGACGTGGCTGGCTCCATGGGGATACCCATCGAGCCCGTCGACGATGTCGCAGCTCTGCTCGCGGCGGCAGATGTCGTAGCCACAACGACCCCTGCCACCGAACCACTGTTGACTGCAGGAATGCTCCATCCCGGGCTGCACATCACCGCCGTTGGCTCCGATGCTGAGAGCAAGCAGGAACTCGAGGCGGAAGCAGTTGCGTCGGCCGATGTGTTCGTCTGCGACTCGATTGCTCAGAGCACCCGGCTTGGCGAGCTTCGGGCGGTGAAAGAGTCGGGTATGGATGTCGCCAAGGCGCTCGAGCTCGGCCAGGTCGTATCAGACCCAACGCTCGGGCGAGTGTCAGACGATCAGGTGACGATCTGTGATCTGACCGGGACGGGGGCGCAGGACACAGCGATAGCGTCGTTGGCAGTGCGGCGCTGTCAGGAGCTCGGGCTCGGCACGACCATTGAGACCTGACTCCGTCACCATCGCCGACATCGAGAGTGCTCGGGAGCGGATCGAAGGGATCGCGGTACGCACGCCGGTCGTTGAGTCCCCGGCTTTGACGAGGATCTCCGGGTCTCGAGTCTCACTCAAGGTGGAGGGTCTGCAGCCAACCGGCAGTTTCAAGGTCCGTGGAGCAGCCTCGAAGATCCTTTCGCTTGGTGATGACGAGAAGGCCCGGGGAGTCGTAACCGCCTCGACCGGAAATCACGGACGGGCAGTCGCCCACGTCGGCCGAAAGCTCGATGTGCCCGTCATCGTCTGCGTGTCGGAGAAGGTGCCGGATGGAAAGATCCAGAGTCTCCGCGCCAGTGGGTGCAAGGTAATCGTCGGAGGAGACTCTCAGGACGAGGCGATGCAGACGGCAGAGGATCTGGTCAATTCGGACGGGATGACTCTGGTCCACCCATTCGACGACGGTGACGTGATCGCCGGCCAGGGAACAATCGGCCTGGAGCTTGCAGACAAGATGATGTCGATTAGTCACGTCCTCGTGCCGCTGTCAGGCGGCGGCCTGATTTCGGGTGTTGCACTGGCTCTCAAGGAGCGAATCCCAAACGTCTCAGTCATCGGGGTTTCGATGAGCGGCGGCGCTGTGATGGCGCAGAGCCTTCAAGCCGGCCATCCGGTGGAGATGGCCGAGGTCCCGACACTTGCCGACAGTCTTCAGGGGGGCATCGGCCTGGAGAATCGGTACACCTTTCGCATGGTCCGCGAGCTGGTAGATGAGGTGGTGTTGGTCTCCGAGGAGAGGATTTGGCAGGCGATGCTCTGGGCGTGGAACAGTCACGGCCTCGTACTCGAGGGCGGCGGCGCGGTGGGGATTGCTGGGATGTTCTCATCCATGGTCGACCCGGGGGCAGATGCCGTGATCGTCTGCTCGGGGTCGAACGTCGAACCCGAGCATCTGCAGGCCCTGGGACAGAGCAGTCCAGATCCCGGCGAGCCCAAGTGATAGTGGGAGGAGGAGCCCGCGGTTCTCAATCCGCCCATTGGCGAACCTCTCAGCGGGGGTGTTCAGACCCCTCTCAAGAGACCCGCGGGCTCGGGCGCCTCAGTACCCGATACGGCGGGGGCCCAAACTGACAGGAACGGTCGACTTCGTACACGATCGATCCGGCCATTATCCTGTGACCTTCCCCGTGCGCTCGTAGCTCAATTGGATAGAGCGTCTGACTACGGATCAGAAGGTTGGGGGTTCGAGTCCTCCCGAGCGCGCAATCCAACTGCCGGCCATCCTCATCTCGGATGTGCCTGACTAACCCCGCAGGACCAGATACAGGATGTATCCCGCGTAGAGCAGGACCAGGAAGGCACCCTGCCAGCGCTCCAATTGTCGCTTCTTGCCGAGGAACATCAGCCCGAACAGCAATGCGGTCGAGCCGACGGAGACGAGAACGTCGACATTGGTCGCCGGGTTGAATGGCAGCTGCAGGACGGTGGAAGTGAGACCCAGCACCCAGAAGACGTTGAAGATGTTCGATCCGATGACGTTCCCGATGGCGATGTCAGCGTGACCCCTGATTGCCGCCACAGCCGAGGTGGCGAGCTCGGGTAGCGAAGTTCCGACCGCGACAATCGTCAGACCGATGAGCGCCTCGGATAGCCCGGCCGCTTCAGCCAGGGTGACTGCGCCATCGACGAGGAGCCGTCCCCCGACCACGAGCCCGGCGAGGCCCCCGAGCGTCAGTGCACCGGAGATCAACGGCGTGTACTGCATCACGTCGTCCTCCACAGTCACAATCGCCTCTGCCTCGGCGCGCTCGGAGCGGGCGAGACCTGTGATGTAGTAGACGAAGATGAAGAACAGGCTCATCAAGGCGAGCCCGTCGGTGCGGGTGACAGCGTTGAAGTCGACCCTGTCGAATAGTTGATCATTGCCCATGATGAAGAGCAGAACGACTCCGAGGAGGGCGAGCGGGATCTCTTTCCAGACCGTGCCGCGTTTGACGGTGAGGGGGACGATCATCGAAGAGACTCCGAGTATCAGAAGGATGTTCGCGATGTTCGAGCCAACGACGTTGCCGATCCCGATGTCCGCCGATCCCTGGACTGCTGCTATGAGGTTGACCGTCAGTTCGGGTGCCGAGGTTCCGAAGGCGACGATGGTCAGCCCGATCACGAGCGGTGAGATCCTCAGTCTGGCGGCCAAGGAGGCGGCTCCGCGGACGAGGCCCTCCGCCCCGCCGATGAGCATCACGAGACCAACGACGATGAATACGACAGCGAGTAGCACCGAATAATGCAGAGTACTCAGGGAGCTCCGACGGCCAGAAACGGCTCCGACTGAGGCCGTTGGAAGTCGAGGATCTCTTCACCGACGAGCCCAGGATCTTTCACGTTGTCTTGTCGGTGATTGCGCTCCCCTGGCCCTTTGTCACCGCCAGCAGGAGCGCCGCCCCGAGCAGGCCGCTCAATAACGATCCCACCAGGACACCGATCTTGGCAGCGGCCAGCATCCCGGCATCGTCGAACGCGAGATCGGATATGAAGAGGGAGACGGTGAAGCCGACCCCTGCCAGGGGAGCCACTGCGATCAGCTGCCGCCGCTTGATCCCGATGGGCCTTCTCCCGATTCCCGAAGCGAGCGCGCCCCCGACTCCGGCGGAGATCCCGAGACTCTTGCCCAGAACCAGACCCGCGACGATGCCCAACCCGATCGGGCCGGTCAGGGACTCGACGAGGATCTCCCCGCTGATGACGACGCCGGCGTTGGCCAGTGCGAAGATCGGAAGTACTGCGTAGCTCGAGATCGGGTGGAATCGGTGCTCGAGATCGATCAGGATCGGCCGACCGTCGATCTCACCGGTTGGGGTGAGAAGTCCGAGAGCCACACCGGCGAGGGTCGCGTGTATCCCGGACTCGAGAGTCGCGATCCAAACGATCAACGCGAGTGGCACATAGGCCCAGGGCTCGTGGATGAACCGGCGCATCACCGCGATGGCCGCGAGGCCTCCCACCGCAGTTGCCAGCCAAATCGGATCGATGCCCTTCGAGAAGGCAATGGCGATTATCAGGATTGCACCGATGTCGTCGGCGATCGCCACGGTCAACAAGAACACCTTGAGTCCTTTCGGGATGCGATCGCCGAGGAGGGCGAGGATCCCCAGGGCGAAGGCTATGTCGGTGGCTACGGGAATGGCCCAACCAGCTGTTGCTTCGGTTCCGGATGCGAACAGCAGATATATCGCCGCCGGCAGGGCCAGCCCGACAATTGCCGCGATGACAGGGAGGGCAGCGGCGCGCGGGTCACGGAGCTCGCCCTCTACCAGCTCGCGCTTGACCTCCAGGCCCACGACGAAGAAGAAGATCGCCATTAGCCCGTCGTTGACCCAGTGCTGCAGGTCCTCGGTGATCGAGAGATCTCCCCACCCGATGGACAGCTCGGTGCCCCAGAAGCTGACGTAGCCGTCGGCGAAGGGGCTGTTCGCCCAGAGCAGAGCGAGCGCCGTGGCGGCGAGGAGCACTGCTGCTCCACCACTCTCTGTGCGGAGGAAGTCGGTCAGTGGCCGGGGGCGCGGGTTCGTCTTCAACGTGCGACTCTCCTCCATGCTGTGCGGCCCAGGTTAAGTCTTGGGTCAGGCATCTCAATATTCGTGGGCTCTGAACGGTGCCACGTCGACTGCTCTGCAGACATGAGTCGTATTCGTCGGTGCTCGTCGTCGCTCTGTCGACGCGGACGGCATGGACGAAACCTGGCAGGACGATCGTCGAAGAGGTCCCATGAAGGAGTCGCCCTGCTCATCGACTTGCGTATCCCTTTGCAGAGTTCGACTCGCGAAAACGAAACGAAGTGTGGCAACCGGCGTACAGAAGGGACACGTGGTTTATGCATGATCAGACGCACTGCGGGTAAGGACCCTCCGATGCGCCACAATCTCTTCTGGAAAAGACTTCACGCATGATCTCTGTCGTTGCGATATTCGAAGACATCGGGGCTGCTGATCGACTCCTCGGCGAGCTCGCCGCTGAGGGCCTGAATCCGATGCGCACGAGAGTCGAGGGGTCGGACCGCGGCACACGTATCGCCCTGGAGGTTGAAGAAGAGAATCACGACGCAATGGTCGATCGCCTGAGGGCCGCGGGCGCCGATGAGGTGGAGGTCGAGATGAGCCTCGCACCTGAAGGAGCAGAGGGGCCCGCCCTCGATGATCCGACGCCTCCGCCTCCGGTATGAGCTCGGACATCGCCGCGCCGGGCACCTCCTGACCATCTCTGATTGAGCCACCAACAAGAGGCAGTGAATCGGAAGGTTGAGGGTTCGAGTCCTCCCGAGCGCGCCCACCTCCGAAACACTCGCTTCCGCATGGCGGGATAGCCTCGGCGGGTGCCCGACCTGACCGAAAAGCTCTACTCAGCCCTCGTCGACGACGACGAAGACCATGGACAGGGTGATCTGCCTGAGTCGATGTTGAGAGAGGTGCCGGGCAACGCGGCACGTCTGGTGGGCGGATTCACGCTTCAGAAGCTCGGCGACCGCATTGCCGACCCAAAGACCGTGCTCACCTGGATGCTCACTGGCTTGGGCGCTCCCGGCTTTGTGATTGCGATGCTGGTGCCGATCCGGGAATCGGGATCGCTGCTGCCTCAGGCTGCTCTGGTCCCGCTCGTGAGGCGTTTCGGTATTCGTAGCCGTATTTGGGCGGCCGGCGCTCTCGGGCAAGGTCTCGCAGTTGCTGCGATCGGTCTTGCCGGGGTGACGCTCAACGGGCTCGGCGCCGGTCTCGCCGTGCTGGTGGCACTGGCATGGTTTGCTCTCTCCCGGGCCGTGAGCTCGATCACAGCCAAGGACGTTCTGGGAAAGACGATCCCTCGCGGCGAGAGAGGCAAACTGACCGGGATCGCGGCTTCGGTCGCCGGTCTGGCTGCGGTCGGTGCCGGCCTCCTGTTGCTTGCCTTTGCCAAGGAGCTAGACCCTGCGGCTTTGGGCCTCCTCGTGGCCGGGGCGTCGCTGCTATGGGTGGCCGCAGGTGCCGTCTTCCTCACGGTGGACGAAAACCGAAGTGACGTGCATGAGACCCATCCCGCGACATCTCTGCGGGATTCACTCAAAGTCTTCCGGGAGGATCAGACCTTCCGTCGGTTCGTAATGGCTCGGACGTTGCTCCTCGTCACAGCCTTGAGCCCCCCGTTCGTTGTCACACTCTCTGCTGCGGTTAGCGAGTCGGGCATCTCGGGTGTTGGCCCCTTTGTTGTGGCCACGGGTGTCGCGGGCCTCGTGGCGTCGCCGATCTGGGGTCGGTTCGCCGATCGGTCTTCCCGGCTTGTGATGTCGCTTGCCGCCGGCTCCGGCGGGGTGGTGATTCTCGCCTATCTGGGCCTCCGCCTGGCCGGACTCGACTCCTCCTCGTGGCTCGGCCCCGTGACATACCTCGTTCTTGCCGTCGCCCATGCCGGTGCCCGCATGGGGCGCAAGACGTATGTCGTTGATCTGGGCACCGGCGACCAGAGGACCAGGTATGTGGCCGTTTCGAACACTCTGATCGGAGCCATTCTGTTGTTGGTCGGGCTTGGCGGGGCATTGCTCACCGGTGTAGGGCCGCAATGGACCTTGGTAGCCCTCGCCCTTGCTGGGCTCATTGGAGCGATCGTCGCCGCCCGCCTCCCTGAGATCCACGACTGAGGATCTCGGCTGCCAGGTTCTCCCCGCTGCCGGCGACCACGACGCAGTCGGTCTTGTCGTCGCTCGACATGCGGGAGACTGCGCTTCGATCTGATCAGTCGGAGGCGTAAACCTCTATCTCGACCGCCCCGGTATTTCCACCGGTCGAAGACTCGACATCAAAACGGATCAGATCAGCAGTGGCGACCAACTCGACGGGATCGTCCCCGGCGGGGAATGGCCCGAATGTCTCTTCGCCGATGGTGACGGTGAACGTCTCGGTGATGGAGGATCCATCGGACATCGAACGGGTACGGAAGGCGACGGCGACGATCGATGTCTCGCCTCCCAGGTCCAGCGTGAGATAGGCGTCATCACCATCTCCGTTCGAAGACCACTCGGTCGTCGGGTCGCCGTCTATCGCATTCGAAGCGGCGAAGCTGGATGAGAACTCGGAGCTGACCTCGGCAACCGAGGCTTGCGTCGCCACATTTGTTCCCGGAGCTGTTGACTCCGACGCCGGAGGCGTCCGGAAGGTCATTGTCTCGGATGCGTAAATGTTGCCCTCCGAGTCCGACCCTTGGAGCCGATATGAGTACTCCGTTTCCGGCTCGAGCCCTCCCATCAGCGGTCCATGCTGGCTGTGTGCGCCGCCTCGCATGTCGTCGTCCGTGGCGATCATCCCGAAATCTCCGTCCGTGCCATACACCACTGCGCAAACGACCGGGACGGTTGTCTCGACCCGCAGGATGGCGGAGGTCGCAGACGCATCGAAGTCGATCGTCACTTCGGAGGCCTGGATCTCTTCGAATGGGAGCACCGGTGCTACTGAGGCACTCCCGGCGCAGGCAGCTGTGCACAGAGCGAGGATGGCGACGAAGGGGAGGCGGATGACTTTGGCTGGGGACCGCATCACCACTCAGGCTAACGGTGGCTCAGGGTTGATCCAGAGTCAGCCCGACTCGAGCCGGCCGGGTGACCCAGGGCCAGACCTGGCACGCCCGACCTCTATGGCAAAGATGACACCGGCGGCGGTCCCGGCGAGCACGCCTGGGGAGGCCTGCGGCCGCACCGCTTGTACGAGACGTGCCGGGAGGGTCATGCCGACGGCAGTATGGACTGTCGCTCAAGCGAAGCGAGGTCAGGATTCTCGGATTTCGCGACCGAAATAGACGAGAAACCTGCTTGACCTACAATTGCGCCCTTAGCTGCCACCGGACGGGGTTCGATGTTCGGTGGCTTTGTGTCGAAAGGGATGACTCCATGGACCACCACTCGCTTCGCGAAGGGCTATTGAGACTCGCCGCCAACCATCGCTGGACCTGGAAGTTCTCGGCTCGCTCGCTGCTCGACTCGCTTCCCGGCTCGGCTCCCGGACGGCATCCCTTCGAAGTGGCCAGCCAGATGTCACAGTCGGAGCTCGAGGAATACGCATCCAACGGGGATCACGTCTCTGCGCTGAGCGCCGAGCTGGCCGACCTCGAAGCAATCGTCAGAGATGCCCCTGCACCACGCATCGCCTACTGCTCGCCCGAGTTCGGGATCACGGCACGACTTCCCCAATACTCGGGTGGGCTGGGAGTCCTAGCCGGCGATCATCTGAAGGCAGCAAGCGACGCAAAGCTGCCTTTGGTGGGCGTCGGGCTGTTCTACCGGGAAGGATTCTTTCGACAATTCATCGAGGACGGCGGCCAGGCCGAGCGTTACGTAGTCCAGGACCCTGCCCTGATCGGCGCCCGCGACACCGGACAGGTCGTGACCGTGCCCATGCCCGGGCGTGAGGTCTCGGCAAAGATCTGGGTCCTGGAGGTGGGCCGTGTCCATCTTGTGCTTTTGGACACCGATGTCGAAGGGAACGGGGCGGAGGACAGGGCGATCACCGACCGGCTCTACGGTGGAGACAGACGGCATCGCCTCGAACAGGAGATGGTGCTCGGAGTAGGCGGATCGCGGGCGCTCGAGGCATTGGGAATGGAGATCTCGGTCTTCCACCTGAACGAGGGTCATGCCGGATTCCTCACATTGGATCTGATGGACCGAGTGATGAATGGGGGGAGCCTCGCAGAGGCCATCGAGTCGGTCCGGTCAAGTCTCGTCTTCACGACCCACACTCCTGTTCCGGCCGGAATAGATCGCTTCCACGCAGACCTCATCACCCCTTATCTCGCACTTTGGGCTGAGCGTTGGGGAACGGACCTCGCACAGGTCTGGGAGCTAGGGGCCGACCCGGAGCATGCGGATAGCTTCAATATGGCAGCACTGGCCCTCAGGCTATGCCGCCAGGCGAATGGGGTCTCGCAGCTCCACGGTGAGGTCAGTAGGAACCTGTTCTCCGGTGTGGGCATGGGCGACTCGATAACCCATGTCACCAACGGGGTGCACGCCCGAACCTGGGTCTCCGAAGAGGGGCAATCCGTTTTCGACGAAGTAGCCGGCACGTCGTGGGACTCCGGCGACGTCGATGCCTGGCAGCGGATCGCGCAACTCGACGGCGAGCGCATCAAAGCGATCAAAGATGCGAATGTGGCGCATCTTGCCGACTTGGTGGGCGCTGCGACGGGGCACAAACTGCGTCCCGACTCGCTGGTGATCGGGTTTGCTCGCCGTTTTGCACCATACAAGAGGGCCGCGCTCCTATTCGAACAAGAGGACGCCCTGACCGATCTGCTCGACGACCAGGACCGCCCTGTGCACTTCCTCTACGCGGGCAAGGCACACCCGATGGACGAGCCCGGCAAAGAGCTGATCTCCAAGATTGTCGACTTCGCCGAGCGACGAGGGGCCGGTGGTGGGTTCACTTTTATCCCGGGCTATGACATGGACATAGCCCGTGCCCTTGTCGCCGGATGTGACATTTGGCTCAACACACCGATAAGGCCGAGGGAGGCCTCAGGCACGAGCGGGCAGAAGGCGGCCCTCAACGGTGGGCTCAACTGCTCGATATTGGACGGCTGGTGGGCCGAGATGTTCGAGTCCGACAACGGTTGGGCAATCCCCGAGACAGATGACGCCGAGACACGCGATCAGGCCGAGGCCAGGGCGACTCTTTCTCTTCTCGAGGAAATCGCTCTTCTCTACCACCAACGTCCGGAGGAGTTCATTGCGAGGATCCGAAGCTCGTGGAGGACGCTAGGTCCGCGAGTCACGGCGGCGCGGATGCTCAGGGACTACGAGGAGACCGTCTACCTGACCTGACGGCGTTTGCAGTGCTCGACAGACGATCTTCAGACTGTCCGCTTCAGGATTGCCGAAACCCGCTGTCTCGTGACTCCGAACAGCTCGCCGATCTGATCCATCGTCAGTCCTTCATCATGTAAGGCCTGCGCTTGTGCGGTGCGAAGAGCGGCACCGGCTGTGCGGAGACGCTGCAAATTCTCTGTGATGAGCTCCACCACCAAGGGCTTCCCGGTCTCGTCGGCGATCTCGGCGAAGCCGAGCCCTTGTTTGCGGAGAGCGGCGATCTGCTCAGCGCGCTCGATTGCGGCCGTGCTCGCCGTGAGATTCTCCTTCAAGGCCGCGACGAGATTCTCCAGCGCAACGAGGACAGGGTCATCACTAACACCGCTCATGTCGAAATCCTACAGCAATGCATATTGCGGCAATATGAGTTGCCCAGAATATGCCGATGACCTGGCGCCAGTTGATAGCGCCAGGTCATCTCACTCAATGGGCCGTTCCCCGCGGGTCTGGGCCCCGGCCGGCCTGATAGGCCGTCACGACTGCGACTCCGACCAATGCCACGGTGACGGCGAATGGGGACCGGGTCACGACGAGGGCACCTACGCCGGCCAACAGCACGAGGCCTACGCCAAGCAGCGAAGAGCGGCTCCCTCCATTTCCGTACCTTCTCAGCCCCACGTAGGCCCCGGCAGCGGCGCCTAGGGGCGCCAGGAAGACTGCGGTGAGCGCATAGATGCCCAGGTCCGCGAGGGAGTCACCGGTTGCGAACAGGCGTCCGACGACGAAGCCAGTCAGCAGCACCATTGCATACCCGCCAGCTGCGATGCCAAGTGTCTTCAGGGCATCGATTGCGCGATATCCGCCGCTCACGGTAGGTAGACCTGCTGGAAGCCCGTCACGACGCCACCTTCGATCTCGACTGTGACCGGGAACTCTCCCGCGACGAGACCGTAGATCGTGAGCCCGTTGAAGCTACCGGTGAATGCGACTTCGAGCTGGTTGAGCTTGATCTGCTCTTCGACGATGCTGCCGCTGTCGTCGAAGACCAACACCACGATCTTGGCGTCGGGCGCTACGCCCAGCTCGAACGACTCTTTGTCCGTGTTGCGGATGTAAACGTCGTTGGGCAAGTCCTCGCCCTCTCCGATCAAGCCGTCCTCGACAGCTGCCTTCCGGGCCTCTTCGCCGGTGAGCAGGTCCGCCGGATCGATGACTATCCGGTCGCCGTCGATCTCCTTCACGTAGGCGAATGACTTGCCATCGGGCACGGGGGCTGCCTGAGGGGGCGTCGTGGTGGTATCAGGTATTGAGGTTGTGGTTGTTGGCTCCGGCGAGGGCCCAGGCTCTGCAGTCGCCGTCGTGCGCCAGGCGACAATCGCCACTGCGGCGATCACGACGGCGGCCGCGATCAGGCCGTCTCGCTTGGAGATTCTTCGGTTTGTCGAAGCTGACATGATTCTCTTTCTCTTCTTTCGTTCAGGGAGCGACCGCGCCGGAACCGCACGCCCGGGTTTCGCCCGCGCTCACCATCGATCGTTCTTGTGCCCGTCTTCGACGTCGCGATCGGGCATTTGGTTGCAGCCCTTTCCTTCGCCCTGTGAGGAGAAGCCGAGGGACATCTCCAGGGTGCGGTCAGGAGCGGGGATCCGGTCGATTGGAGGACGTCTGTGAAGCAGAGCTCTCGTCGACTCCTCCCCACCCCCATGGCTCTCGGGGGCGGGCATTTCAGGGTCTTGTCCTGTTTGGGTGAGAGGAGCGCAGCGACCTGGCCCTGAGTGAGCACTGGACGGCCGCGGCGCGCCTCCTGGCCGAGGCTTTGCGCTCTCTGTCGTCGCGTATGGCTTCGGCAACTCTGTCGGCGAGGGGGAACATCTCATTTCCTTTCCTTCTCCCCGGCATGATCGAACAGCCGCCTTGGGGTTGACATGGAAACGACTAGGAAGCGCAGTTTTGAGGCCTCATGGGAGGGGTACTCAGTGCAATCAATGAAAGGAGCCTCATGGAATGTGCACACGGAAGCTGCAGCTGTCAGGTGACCTCTGGTGACGGGTTCTGCAGTGAGGCCTGCGCCACAGATATGGGGGACGGGCCGTACTGCAGTTGCGCCCATGCGGAGTGTGAATTCAGCCCGGCGATAACGGATCCACCGTTGGACTTGGCCCTATGACAAGAGCCGGCCCGCGGGCCGGCTCGTGTTTCGTGACTTTGGCGAGGCGTTGTGGCACCTCCGCCCGATCCTCAGCTAGTGGAACTTCGGCCAGTCATCGATCCGTAAAGGACAACGACTATCGCGGCGACGCCGACCTGGATCGCGTGCTTGATCCAGTCGATTCCGTCGGTCTCGCCCACCCCCAGAGCCTGGGCGATGAACCCCCCGACTAGCGCGCCGATCGCACCCACGACGATCGTCATGCCTAGCGAGATGTTCTGCTTGCCCGGGAGCACCAACCGGGCGAGAGGCCCGATGATCAACCCGGCGAGCAGAGCACCGATGATCGTTCCCAGCACGTCTCCCACTACGTCCTCCTTGTGGACTCTGTTGCCGGCACCCTACTTGTCTCTCCGAACCCCTGCCGAATAGTCGATGGCGGCCGCCACCGCTAGCACTTGTGGACAAGATCGCGCGGTATTTTCCACACCTTTGGGTCGGTCGGCCCATAGTGCCTAGTCCGTTTGATCGGTATCTATTGATCCATGGCGGAAATTGCCCTGGGAGGCCTTCACGTTGCTGTAAAGCGGACCCGTCCCGATGTGTGCGGGCACGAGCAGACCCTGACCACCATCACCTGTGGTCTTCAACGAATCGTGTGTGAGTTGTGCGCACACGTGAGCGTGCGATATATCCGGCCTCTCGCAGGCCCAATCGACCGGCGTCGGTTCGCCAGGCAGGCGGATGTGCTGGACGATGCAAACGGGGTCGAGCATTCGGGTGCGCCGACAATGGGCCGGATCGAATTTGACGGGACCCCCTACACACCCCTGGGTGTCTTCTCTCCGCAGGAGACGTTTCAAATACGCACCCGGATCTGAGGCTCGATTCACGCCTGAGGCACAGCCCTTCGCGCGAGTCTCTCAATTGGAAGTCGCGGATCGAGCGTCCCGTACTGCATGCCGTGATCCTCGCTGAGTCTCGAGGCCGAGTATGCGTCGACAAGATCCTGGTCCTCGCTGCGGTTGGCCAGTGCTCCGGCCCAGGCCTTGGCCAGCCATTCGACGATTCTCCTCGCCGACGCCTCCGGGCTCGACGTTTCAGTGAGAGAGTCCTTGGCCTGACGCACCGCCTCGTGGACGGCCCTGTTGTCGC
Source organism: Actinomycetota bacterium (assembly GCA_003388545.1). Classification (GTDB taxonomy): domain Bacteria; phylum Actinomycetota; class Acidimicrobiia; order Spongiisociales; family ZC4RG35; genus MA-ANB-1. Next base: position 732 of record QQVI01000299.1, on the reverse strand, counting down.
CTGCATCGTGGACGATGATCTCGAAGAAGGCGTCTATCGCTTCGGGCTCGCGGCGGGCGGCCCGGAGAAAGTCGAGCGCGATGACGTTTCCAGATCCTTCCCATATCGCATTGAGCGGCGACTCGCGAAACAACCTGGGAAGAATCGATTCTTCGACGTACCCGTTGCCACCGAGGCACTCCATGGCCTCCCGCACCACCGAAGTCGTTTGCTTGGTGACCCAATACTTGGCTATCGGAAGTGCCGCACGTTTGAAGGCAGCTTCGAATGAGTCGCTTTCCGATCGATCAAAGGCGGCTGCCAGTCGAATCATCATCAGAGAAGCCGTTGATGTCTCTATCTCTAGGTCGGCGAGAACATTCTGCATGAGCGGTTTGTCCAGGAGTGGGCCCCCGAACGCGTGGCGATGGTTCGCGTGCCAGGCGGCCTGAGCCAGGGCCTGTCGCATGAGCGCTGCCGATCCTGTGACGCAGTCGAGCCTCGTGCCATTGACCATCTCGATGATCGTTGGAATGCCACGGCCCTCCTCGCCGATGAGGAAGGCGGCTGTGTCCTGGAATTCGACTTCAGACGAAGCGTTCGACCGATTGCCCAACTTGTCCTTGAGACGCTGGATGTGGAATGGGTTGAGCTCGCCGTCAGGGGTCCATCGCGGCAGTAGGAAACAGGAGAGGCCGCCCGGCGCCTGGGCGAGGATGAGGAAAGCATCGCACATCGGCGCCGATGTGAACC